>NZ_PIBN01000069.1:0-300 GCF_002806655.1 Klebsiella sp. K-Nf6
ACTGGCTGTATGTCGAGGATCATGCCCGTGCGCTGTACAAAGTGGCGACCGAAGGCAAAAGCGGTGAGACCTACAATATCGGCGGTCATAACGAGCGTAAAAATATCGACGTGGTGCGCACCATCTGCACCATTCTCGACAAGGTGGTGGCGCAGAAGCCGGGTAACATCGCCCACTTCGCCGACCTGATCACTTTTGTCACCGACCGTCCGGGACACGACCTGCGCTACGCCATTGATGCCGCAAAAATTCAGCGCGATCTGGGCTGGGTGCCGCAGGAGACGTTCGAGAGCGGGATTG
>NZ_PIBN01000070.1:0-294 GCF_002806655.1 Klebsiella sp. K-Nf6
CTTAAACAGTGTGTCGTTTCAATTTTCAGCTTGATCCAGATTTTTAAAGAGCAAATATCTCAAACGTCACCCGAAGATGAGTTTTGAGATATATCGGCACGCGTCTTTCACTCACGAACCAGCAAGTGGCGTCCCCTAGGGGATTCGAACCCCTGTTACCGCCGTGAAAGGGCGGTGTCCTGGGCCTCTAGACGAAGGGGACACTGAAGTCTCAATCGCAAGACGCCTTGCTTCTTTACTTTCATCAGACAATCTGTGTGAGCACTACAAAGGCAGGTTCTTTAAGGTAAGGAG
>NZ_PIBN01000071.1:0-274 GCF_002806655.1 Klebsiella sp. K-Nf6
AGGGGAACCTGCGGTTGGATCACCTCCTTACCTTAAAGAACCTGCCTTTGTAGTGTCCACACAGATTGTTTGATAAATAATAAATTTCAAAATGTACTGTTAAGTGCATTGTGAAATTTTGCTCTTTAAAAATCTGGATCAAGCTGAAAATTGAAACGACACACTGTTTAAGTGTGTTCGAGTCTCTCAAATTTTCGCGACACGTTGGTGTTTTACGAAACATCTTCGGGTTGTGAGGTTAAGCGACTAAGCGTACACGGTGGATGCCCTGGCA
>NZ_PIBN01000072.1:0-260 GCF_002806655.1 Klebsiella sp. K-Nf6
CGCCTTGAAAATCCATTTGTCCTTCGGCACCACATCGCCGATTTTCAGGCTGACGCTTTCGGTGTGCGCCGCGTCGGCAAACAGCTCGAATTTCATGTTCTTTTTCGGATATCCCGCAGACGACGCCCCCTGAACCTTGAAGGACACGTATGCCGTGAACATCTCCCCGTCGACGTCCACCTTTAAGGTGCCGTTAACCGGGTTGTCCTTGCTGGTCGGCGCGCCGCTGTCGGAGGTCACGTCCAGGCGAATCAGACCGC
>NZ_PIBN01000073.1:0-260 GCF_002806655.1 Klebsiella sp. K-Nf6
CGCCTTGAAAATCCATTTGTCCTTCGGCACCACATCGCCGATTTTCAGGCTGACGTTTTCGGTATGCGCCGCGTCGGCAAACAGCTCGAATTTCATGTTCTTTTTCGGGTATCCCGCCGACGAGGCCCCCTGAACCTTGAAGGACACGTATGCCGTGAACATCTCCCCGTCGACGTCTACCTTTAAGGTGCCGTTAACCGGGTTATCCTTGCTGGTCGGCGCGCCGCTGTCGGAGGTCACGTCCAGGCGAATCAGACCGC
>NZ_PIBN01000074.1:0-260 GCF_002806655.1 Klebsiella sp. K-Nf6
CTGAAAATTGAAACGACACACTGTTTAAGTGTGTTCGAGTCTCTCAAATTTTCGCAATCAGAAGATGACACTGTAAAAGGTGACGTGAGCAAAGTGAAGCCAAGGCGTACCGCACGCAGCGAGCGGAGTGGACTATATGTCCATGAGCATCGCGAGTACGGAACAACGCAGGATTCATGATGCGCAACAAACCGGACAGAACAAGACATCTTCGGGTTGTGAGGTTAAGCGACTAAGCGTACACGGTGGATGCCCTGGCA
>NZ_PIBN01000075.1:0-249 GCF_002806655.1 Klebsiella sp. K-Nf6
AGGCGGCCATGCTGGTCACCTGCGCGGCCATCTCATCGAGACCGAGCTGCATCAGGGCGGCCGTCAGCGACTGGAGACCGGACTGCAACGCGGTCAGGCCATCCAGCGCTGAGCCGGTGTCCTGCTCCAGCTGCTGGCGCAGGGACGTAATCGCCTGCTGGCTTGCCAGCGCATTCAGCCGGTTCGCCTGGCCATTGCGCTTCTGGTAATAGATAAAGGCCAGCAGTTGCCCCTCGCTGTCAGGCACCA
>NZ_PIBN01000076.1:0-243 GCF_002806655.1 Klebsiella sp. K-Nf6
GCCATTTTTCATATTCAGCCTGCATCAGTTCCGGGGTGTAGCGCCCCAGCAGGTCGCGGGCCAGCTCCAGCACGCCGCCCTGTGAAAACAGACCGTTATCCCGCAGCTCCGCATAGCGGGCATTCATTTCCGCCTGGAAGGTGGTACGGACCTTCTTCCAGAAGGTGCGGTTGACCAGCATGGCGAGGCCGTTATCAAACAGATTCAGGTCTGGCGGATAGGCAATCGACGTCCCGGCGTAAT
>NZ_PIBN01000077.1:0-227 GCF_002806655.1 Klebsiella sp. K-Nf6
TTGGTAGCCCGGATAAGGCGCAATGCGCCGCCTCCGGGAAACTCCCCGGTGGCGCCATCGCTTACCGGGGCTACAGCGCTGTGCGATTTGGTAGTCTGGAGAAGGCGCAATGCGCCGCCTCCGGGAAACTCCCCGGTGGCGCTATCGCTTACCGGGGTTACAGCGTTGTGCGATTTGGTAGCCCGGATAAGGCGCAATGCGCCGCCTCCGGGAAACTCCCCGGTGGC
>NZ_PIBN01000078.1:0-222 GCF_002806655.1 Klebsiella sp. K-Nf6
TTTCCATCTTTTGCCCCAACGCTGATAGCGCTTTTTGGATCGTATCGATTTTGGTACTGTGACCAAGAGACACGATGCGCTGCACTTCCTGTGGGCGCGTGTTAATCAAGCGGGCGAGATCAGCATTGCTGGTGTTGGTGCTGACCAGACGGTTTAACAGCAATACCTTAGCTGCCACGCTGGCCGGAACCTCAACAAACGCATCACCTTCTGCTGATGGAG
>NZ_PIBN01000007.1:0-270585 GCF_002806655.1 Klebsiella sp. K-Nf6
CCTTCGACTTATCCCTGCAGGCTTCGGGTCGGGCCGAGGCAGCGTCCGTGCAAAACACGGCCCTCAGCCCGCATCCATGCGGGCTGCCCCGACCTTCCGGGAACGTCTCAGCGATGTTGAGGCCGCCAGCACCGGCAGTTTCAGCAGCTTCTGGCCCGGCGGTGATTTGGGACCGTAGGCCGGGTCAGGCGCCAGCCGCCACCCGGCAACAACATGCCCGCAACGTGAGGCCGCTTTCGCGGCCTTTGTTACCCGTTGACTCCCTTACTGCCAGCTTTTCGCCTGCGCGGGGGAATCCACCATCACCCCGTCGGCGCCCAGTTCCTTCGCCGTGCGATAGTCTTCCGCACTGTTGATGCCGAAGAAAATAATGTGCGCTTTGCCCTGCGAGCGGAAGCAATCCATCGCCTCTTTATCCCAGGTGAGCGTTGCCGGGGAGATCCCTTCGCCAAGGGTAAACTTCTCCACTACCTCCACCTTGCGCTTCAGCTCCAGCCCATACCACTTATCGCCATTGCTCTGGCTGCTCTGTTGACACTGGTGGCTGAGTGAAATAGTAGCAAGTTTAGTGCGAGTCTCGCTGCGGGTGACGAAGCGGGGAATAGCCGATGGCAGGGCGGCGATATAGCGGTCATCGGTGGAATAGACCCGCACGCGATCGAGGCTGTCGGTGGCTTTTAACACCGCCAGCAGGCGTTCGCCCATCACCACCGGATCGGCATCCGGAGATTTGATATCGATATAGAAAAAAGTGTACGGCCACTGTTGCAGCACGCTTTGCAGGGTCGGGATCGTGGCCTGCTTACCGCGCCACGGGTGGCTGTCATCCCCCCATTTCCAGCCGGCATCGACTTTCGCCAGCTCGGAGGCGGTTAAGCTGGTGACCTTACCCTCGGCGTTGGTCAGGGCGGAAAGATCGCTTGAACGGTAGAGTACCGGTACGCCGTCGCGGCTTAACTGCACCGTGACCCAAATGGCCTCAGCGTTATTCTCCAGCGCCAGTTTAATGGCCGGCAGGGTATTTTCCGGCGCATCGCCGGTACCGCCGCGGTGGGCAATCAGCTGTGGGTTAGCTAAAGCGCTGCTGGTGGCCAGCAGGCAAAGGGCGGTGAGTCGTTTCTTCATGATTGTATCTTTCAGGTTTGTTGATTAACGTTATGAAAATAAACATGATTTATTGCACTTTTATGTTGTCAGCGTTTTTTTGACTACCGCAGTAAAAAAAGCATCAAACTGGCGCGCAGTTTTTGCTATGCTGTATGGGTATACAGTGTTGAGTCTGACGATGCGTAAAATTATCCATGTCGATATGGACTGTTTCTTTGCGGCGGTGGAGATGCGCGACAACCCGGCGTTGCGCGATATTCCCATTGCGATAGGCGGCAGTCGGGTACAGCGTGGCGTGATTAGTACCGCGAACTATCCTGCGCGCAAGTTTGGCGTGCGCAGCGCCATGCCGACGGCGACGGCGCTCAAGCTGTGCCCGCATCTCACGCTGCTTCCCGGCCGCTTTGATGCTTACAAAGAAGCCTCGAACCATATCCGCGAAATTTTCTCCCGCTATACCTCGCGTATTGAGCCGCTGTCGCTGGATGAAGCCTACCTTGACGTCAGCGACAGCGTGCATTGTCATGGCTCGGCCACCCTGATGGCTCAGGAGATCCGCGAGACCATTGAACGGGAGCTGCATCTCACCGCCTCGGCGGGCGTGGCGCCGGTGAAGTTTCTCGCCAAAATCGCCTCCGATATGAATAAACCCAACGGCCAGTTCGTTATCGCTCCCCATCAGGTGGCTGAGTTTGTGCGGGCGTTACCGCTGGCGAAAATACCCGGCGTCGGAAAGGTGTCGGCGGCGAAGCTGGAAAATATGGGCCTGCGTACCTGTGGCGATGTGCAGAACAGCGATCTGGTCATGTTGCTCAAGCGTTTCGGAAAATTCGGGCGTATTCTGTGGGAGCGCAGCCACGGGATTGATGAGCGCGAAATCCATAACGACCGGCAACGTAAATCGGTGGGCGTGGAGCGGACGTTAGTGGAAGATATCCACGAATGGTCAGCGTGCGAAGCGATTATCGAAAACCTCTATCCCGAGCTGGAGCGCCGGCTGGCAAAGGTCAAACCGGACCTGTTGATCGCCCGCCAGGGCATTAAACTGAAATTCAATGACTTCCAGCAGACCACCCAGGAGCACGTTTGGCCGCGGCTGAACAAAGAAGATCTGATTGCCACCGCCCACAAAGCCTGGGATGAGCGCCGCGGCGGACGGGGCGTGCGTCTGGTTGGACTCCACGTGACGCTGCTCGATCCGCAGCTGGAAAGGCAGCTTTTATTAGGGATTTAACCATGCACATTCGTCCTTACCGTGACAGCGATTTGCCCATGCTCTGCGAGGTCTTCCTGCGCGCGGTGCAGGAAACGGCGAGCCGGGACTATACCCCGGCGCAGATTGCGGCCTGGGCACAGGTGGATGAGACGCGCTGGCGGCAAAAGCTGGCTGACTCAATCGGGCGGGTGGCCGTGGTCAACAATCAACCGGTTGGCTTTATCACCGCCATCGGGACGCATATCGATTTGCTCTTTGTCTCGCCGGATCACGCCCGGCAGGGTATCGGCGGCGCGCTTATCGAAGCGCTCTGCGCTCAGTATCCTGAGCAAATCCTGACGGTGGACGCGAGCATTACCGCAAAGCCCTGTTTTACGGCCCATGGTTTTGACATGGTGGCGGAACAGCGGGTGGCGGCGCGCGGGGAGTGGTTTATTAACTACCGGATGGAAAAACGCGTGGCGCTAAGGTGATGCGGGGGAAAACCGGCGGCGGGCCGCCGCCGGTTGTGGTGCTTATTTAGCCGGAATGGCTTTCAGCAGCTCGGTCAGCAGCGTCCAGTACTGGCCGACGCTCTCGATATGTACCTGCTCATCCGGGGAGTGCGGACCAGTAATGGTTGGCCCGATGGAGACCATGTCCATCTCCGGATACGGTTTTTTGAACAGACCGCATTCCAGACCGGCGTGGATGATCTGGATGTTCGGCGTCTTGTTGAACAGACGCTGATAGGTTTCGCGCACCAGATGCATTACCGGCGAGTTGGCGTCCGGCTGCCAGCCAGGGTAAGCGCCTTTGGCTTCGGTTTTCGCCCCTGCCAGTTTACCCAGAGAATCCAGCATGCTGACCACGTAGTCTTTGCCGCTGTCGAGGAGCGAGCGGATCAGGCAGTGGATCTGCACGTTGTCATCGGTCATGGTGACGACGCCGACGTTCAGCGAGGTTTCCACCACGCCTTTCGCCACGTCAGAGTTGCGGATAACCCCGTTCGGCGTGGCGTTCAGCAGGCGGATGAAACCGTCGCGGGAAGCCTGAGTCAGCGCCGCTTTGTCGTTATCGACCGCTTCCAGGAGCACCACCAGGTTCTTCTCTTTGGCCTCCAGCTCGTTTTTCAGCAGCGCCTGGTAAGTATTCACCAGCGCTTTCAGCGCATCGGTTTTATCCGCGGCGACGGCGACGGTAGCGTATGCTTCACGCGGGATGGCGTTGCGCAACGTACCGCCGTTGAAATCGACCAGACGCAGATCCAGCTCATCGGCGTGGCCGGCGAGGAAGCGCGACAGCAGCTTGTTGGCGTTGCCCAGACCCAGGTGAATGTCACCGCCGGAGTGGCCGCCCTTCAGCCCTTTTAAGGTTACTTTAAAGCTCTGGAACCCGGCCGGAATCGCTTCGCGGGTCAGCGCCAGGTTAGAGGTGAAATCGATCCCGCCGGCGCAACCCATGTAGATTTCGCCTTCTTCTTCGGAGTCGGTATTGATCAGGATATCCGCCTGCAGCCAGTTGGCCTGCAGACCGAACGCGCCGTCCATACCGGCTTCTTCGGTCATGGTCAGCAGCACTTCCAGCGGGCCATGAGCGACGCTGTCGTCGGCCAGCACCGCCAGTGCGGACGCCATCCCGATGCCGTTATCCGCGCCCAGCGTGGTGCCGCGTGCTTTCACCCATTCGCCGTCAATGTACGGCTGAATCGGATCTTTGGCGAAGTCGTGGACGGTGTCGTTGTTTTTCTGCGGCACCATATCGAGGTGCGCCTGCAGCGCTACCGGCTTGCGGTTTTCCATACCGGCAGTCGCGCCTTTACGAATCAGAATGTTGCCAACCTGGTCACGTTCCGCGTGTAAGCCTTTTTCTTTTGCCCAACCCATAATGTGCTCGGCGAGCTGTTCTTCGTGATAGGACGGGTGCGGGATGGAGCAAATCTTGGCAAAAATATCCCAAAGCGGCTGCGGGGATAGTTGAGACAGTTCAGACACGGTAAGTCTCCTTACAAACTCCTGCATACAGCGGTTGCAGGACGAGGGTTAGCAATAAAATACACAACAAGCCCGGGCTTGCGCGATGAGGTTGAGAATACCACTTTCCACCGCCGCAGGTAGTGTAAACAACGCAAAAAGCGTTGCGCAAACCGCTTAACACTGGTTTTTAGTGCGTCAGATCTCTATAATCTCGCGCAACCATTTTCCCCCTCGAACATTATTTAAGCCGTATTACACAGGCTGGGACACTTCACATGAGCGAAAAATACGTCGTCACCTGGGACATGTTGCAGATTCACGCCCGCAAACTGGCCAGCCGTTTGCTGCCGGTTGAGCAATGGAAAGGCATTATTGCCGTCAGCCGCGGTGGACTGGTACCGGGAGCCTTACTGGCGCGTGAACTGGGCATTCGTCATGTTGATACCGTATGCATCTCCAGCTACGACCATGATAACCAGCGCGAGCTGAAAGTGCTGAAACGTGCGGAAGGCGATGGCGAAGGCTTTATCGTCATCGACGATCTGGTGGATACCGGCGGTACCGCCGTGGCGATCCGCGAAATGTATCCAAAAGCGCACTTTGTCACTATTTTCGCCAAGCCGGCAGGCCGCCCGCTGGTGGATGATTACGTTGTTGATATTCCTCAGGATACCTGGATTGAACAGCCGTGGGATATGGGCGTGGTCTTTGTACCGCCTATCGCAGGTCGTTAATTCTTCAGGACAGTGCTATTTACCACGCCCGGCTTGCCGGGCGTGGTTTTTTTTATCCTTTAGCAGGTTACAATAACAGGAGTGGCACTACGACGGAGACTGCACATGTCACAGGCTAACCTCAGCGAAACGCTGTTTAAACCTCGCTTCAAACATCCCGAAACCTCTACGCTGGTGCGTCGGTTTTCTGCCGGAAAGCCCCCGGCGATGCAGTCGGCGCTAAGCGGCAATCACGTCGATCACTGGTACCGTCTGATCAACCGTTTGATGTGGATCTGGCGCGGCGTGACCCCGCAGGAGATCCTCGATGTGCAAGCGCGTATTGTGATGAGCGAGGCCGAACGAACGGATCCAGAGCTGTTCGATACCGTTATCGGCTATCGCGGCGGCAACTGGATCTTTGAGTGGGCGAAAGAGGCCATGCAGTGGCAGCAAAAGGCCGGGCAGGAAGCCGATCCTTTGCTGAGCGGCCGCCACTGGTTGCATGCATCGAACTTGTATAGCATTGCCGCTTATCCGCATATTAAAGGCGATGAGCTGGCCGAACAGGCGCAGGCTTTAGCCAACCGGGCGTATGAAGAAGCCGCCCAGCGGCTGCCGGGCTCGCTGCGCGAGCTGGAGTTCACCATCCCTGGCGGTTCGCCAATAACCGGCTTTTTGCATACGCCAAAAGGCGATGGGCCGTTTCCGACGGTGCTGATGTGCGGGGGGCTGGACTCGCTGCAGACGGATTATTACAACCTGTATGAGAATTACTTCTCACCGCTCGGCATTGCCATGCTGACGATCGATATGCCTTCCATCGGCTTCTCGTCAAAATGGACGCTGAATCAGGACACCAGCCTGCTGCACCAGCACGCGCTGCGCCATCTGGAAAATGTACCGTGGGTCGATCATACCCGGGTCGCGGCCTTTGGCTTCCGCTTTGGCGCCAATATCGCGGTCCGTCTGGGTTACCTGGAGCCGCAGCGGCTGAAGGCTGTGGCGTGTCTGGGCCCGGTCGTTCATGGTCTGCTGGTGGATCCCCTGCATCAGGGGCGCGTGCCGGAGATGTATCTTGACGTGCTGGCCTCGCGGCTGGGCATGCATGACGCGTCCGATGAAGCGCTGCGCGTGGAGCTCAACCGCTACTCGTTAAAAACCCAGGGACTGCTGGGGCGCCGTTGCCCGACGCCGATGCTTTCCGGCTTCTGGAAGGACGATCCGTTCAGCCCCGAAGAAGAGTCGCGGTTAATCACTTCGTCATCTGCCGATGGCAAACTGCTGGAGATCCCGTTTAACCCGGTGTATCGCAATTTTGATCACGCATTGCGACAGATCGCCCGCTGGATCAATCATAGATTTGGTTAATTTATTGCTAAATTCTATTGGTTTGGTAAAACAGTTGCATCACTAAAGGAGATCGCAATGACGTTACCGAGTGGACACCTGAAAAGTAAGTTGATCAAGAAATTCACGGCGCTAGGGCCTTACATTCGCGAAGAGCAGTGCCATGACAACCGTTTCTTTTTCGATTGCCTGGCAGTTTGCGTCAATGTTAAGCCCGCGCCGGAGAAGCGTGAATTCTGGGGCTGGTGGATGGAAATGGAAGCACAAGAGTCACGTTTCACCTACAGCTACCAGTTTGGCCTGTTCAATAAAGAAGGTTCATGGCAGGCGGTCGACATTGACGACCCGGAAGTGAGCGAGAGACTGGAAAAAACGCTGCGCGAGTTCCACGAGCGCGCGGCAGCGCTGCTGACCACCTTTAATCTGAAGCTGGAACCGGCCGACGATTTCAGCGAACCGGTTCGCCTGCGGGCCTGATTGATCTACGGATACGATTTCTCCACGCCCGTGCGGCGTGGAGGAGCGTGCCGCCATACCCGTAATTTCAACCCCACCATCTGACTCACCCTGCCTGCGGCGACAGCTTGCCGGCCATCGCCTGCTGAATAATCGGGATAGGGGTCAGTAAGTGCTCGCGCATCAATGCGCTGGCCTGCTCGGCATCGCGCGCCAGAATGGCGTCCAGCAGGGTCTGGTGTTGAACATGCTTGTCTTCCAGCATCTCCACCGACAGCACGGTGGTGCGCAGCCAGATGAAGCGGTAGCGCGCCGCCAGATCGAACAGCCTTTCGCGCATCTGCAGCAGATACTGGGAGCCGCAGCCGGCGACGATGGCGGTGTGAAACGCCTGATGGCGCTGGTCCCATTCATCGAGTAAGCGCTCACTGGCGTCACAGGACTCCAGCTTGTTGAGCAGATGGGCGCGGGCCAGCAGCTCGGCTTCCCACTCGTCGCCGCCGCGTTCGATGGCGAGGCGCACCAGCATGGCTTCCATGTTGGCGCGCGCGTCGAAGATATCGAGAAGCTCCTGCTCCGACATGGGCGCCACCCGATAGCCTTTCTGATTAACCACCGTCACCAGCCTTTCCGCCACCAGCTGCGAGAGCGCCTCCCGCAGCGGCCCGACGCCGAGCTCATAGCGCGACGTCAACAGGCTCATCCGCAGCTTCTCATCGGGTTGGTAGACCCCGCGGATGATGTCGTTTTTCAACCAACGGTACCCGTCAATGGCCGTCGCCTGGGGAATGGCGGTCATGTTCTTACTCCTGAATACTCTTCCCGGCAGGCGCCGGGAACAGGGTTAACGCGTATTTTGCAGCGGCAGTTTTTGCCACAATACCAGCTTTTTCCAGCGCGACATAATTGGTACCGTACAAATAATTCCCAGTGCTAACAGCCCGGTAGAGATCACCTCCAGCTGCTGCGCCGGACGGAACAGCATCACCACCAGCACGAAGGTGATAAAGGCGATCACCAGCCAGGTCAGGTACGGATAGAGCCACATCTTAAGACGAATTTCCCCCCCTTGCGCCAGCAGGATTTTGCGCATCCGCAGCTGAGAAATGGCGATCACCAGATAGACCAGCAGGGCGATGGCGCCGGAGCTGTCGATGAGGAATTTAAATACCTTGGCGGGGGCGTAGTAGTTTACCACCACGGTGAGGAACGCCGCGCCGGTGGAGAGCAGCACCGCCACGTACGGGGTTTTGCTGCGGTTGGTCCTGCCCATGATGGCCGGCGCATCACCGCGGCGGCTTAGGGAGTAGAGCATCCGCGAGGCGGTATACAGCGCCGAGTTCAGACAGCTGGTGACCGACAGGAGGATCACGCCGTCCATAATCAGCTTCGCGTAGGGAATATGCAGCAGCTCGAGCACCGAGCGGTAGGACCCCACGCTCTTCAGTCCCGGCATGTTCCACGGGATCAGGGCGACCACCACGAAAATGGAGCACAGGTAGAAGATAGAGATGCGCCAGATAACGGAATTGGTGGCACGGACGATGTGTTTATCCGGGGTATCCGATTCGGCGGCGGCAATGGTGACGATCTCCGCGCCCATAAAGGAGAACATTGTGATCAGCATCGCGCTCAGCACTGCGCCGAAGCCGTTCGGCATAAAGCCGCCGTGATCCCACAGACGCGAAATCCCGCTCACTTCGGCATAGGGATAGAAGCCCGTGATGGCGATGGCACCCAGCACGATAAAGGCCAGAATGGCGATGACTTTACAGATAGCCAGCCAGAACTCGAATTCACCGTAGTTCTTGACGCTCAGCAGGTTACTGCCGGTGAGGGCGAGAGTGATGACCAGCGAGAACAACCACACCGGGACGCCCGGCACCCACGAATGCAGAATAATCGCCGCGATATTGGCTTCCAGCGGAATAACCAGTACCCAGAACCACCAGTACAACCAGCCGATGGTATACCCCGCCCAGCGGCCGATGGCTTTGTCGGCGTAGGTGGAAAAGGAGCCCGTATCCGGGGTGGCGACGGCCATTTCGGCCAGCATACGCATAATCATCACCACCAGCAGCCCGGCAAACAGATAGGCCAGCAGCACCGCCGGGCCCGCTTCGGCAATGGCGACGCTGGAACCGACAAATAAACTCGCGCCGATCACCCCGGCGATAGATAACATCGTGACGTGGCGCGACTTCAGCCCCGCCCCTAAATCCTGTGATTGCGACAGTTGCCCCATCATTTACCCTCTCGAAGTGTGTCACCTGGGAGAGCGCCCCGACATTCCCGCGCCGGGGCACGCGTATTATTGTTGTTTTGCAGGTCTCGTCTTCATTCCTTTACGAACGTACTTCGCTTCCGCATGTGTGCAGTTTTATGCCTGTTTCGCCTCGGTAAAGCAGTCGGCGATGATCTTGAGACCCTGCTCGATCTGCGCCTCTTCGATGGTCAGCGGCACCAGGATGCGCAGCACGTTGTAGTACGGCCCGCAGGAGAGCAGGATCAGGCCTTTGTCGCGGGCGCGGGCAACGATATCCGCCGTGAGCCTGGCGTTGGGTTTGCTGTGGTCGCCCTCTTCAAACAGCTCAATAGCGATCATCGCCCCGAGGCCGCGAACGTCGCCGATCTCCGGATGATCTTCCGCAATCGCCAGCAGGCCCTGGCGCAGGGTGTCGCCGAGCTGGTTGGCTTTTTCCAGCAGGTTCTCCTGCTCGAAAATCTGCAATACCGCCAGGGCGGCGGCGCAGGCGATGGGGTTGCCAGCGTAAGTGCCGCCCAATCCGCCCGGCGCAATAGCGTCCATGACTTCCGCCCGTCCGGTGACGCCCGCCAGCGGGAAACCGCCGGCGATGGATTTGGCGAAGGTGGTGATATCTGCTGCCACGCCCATCTGCTCCATGGCGAACAGCGTGCCGGTACGGCCCGCGCCGCTCTGGACCTCATCGGCGATCAGCATAATGCCGTGCTCGTCGCACAGGGCGCGCAGGCGCTGCATAAAGGCCGGGGAGGCGGCATAGAATCCGCCTTCACCCTGCACCGGCTCGATAATGATGGCGGCGATATCTTCCGGCGCGGCGTCATTTTTGAAGATGCGATGGATGCTGGCGAGCGCCTCGTCATCGCTGACGCCGTGCAGCGCGCACGGGTAGAGGGCGCGGTAGACGTGGCCCGGCATTAACCCCATACCGGCGGAGTACGGGTTCACTTTCCCGGTTAGCGACAGGGTGTAATGAGTACGGCCGTGATAGGCGCCGGTGAAGGCGATGGCGCCGCTGCGCCCGGTTGCCGCGCGGGCGATTTTCACCGCGTTCTCCACCGCTTCCGACCCGGTGGTGACCAGCAGGGTTTTCTTGGCGAAATCACCGGGCACCTTCTGGTTCATCTTTTCGCACAGCGCCAGGTAAGGCTCGTAGGCCAGTACCTGAAAGCAGGTATGCGACAGCTTTTTCAACTGGTCTTCGACGGCGGCGACAATCTGCGGGTGCAGATGGCCGGTGTTCAGCACCGCGATACCGCCGGCAAAATCGAGATATTCCCGGCCTTCGACGTCCCATACCCGGCAGTTCTCCGCGCGTTCGGCGAAGATAGGGTGGATCTGGCCGACGCCGCGCGGCACCGCATCGCTGCGACGCGCCATCATTGCTTTATTGCTGTTCATCCATCGCTCCTGTTAAAGGCCAATACACATGTATTTGATTTCTAAATAATCTTCGATGCCGTACTTCGACCCTTCGCGGCCAAGGCCGGAGGCCTTGACGCCGCCGAACGGCGCGACTTCGGTCGAGATAATGCCGGTGTTGATGCCGATGATGCCGTACTCCAGCGCTTCGCCGACGCGGAAGACGCGGCTCAGATCGCGGGCGTAGAAATAGGCGGCGAGGCCGAATTCGGTATCGTTGGCCTGGGCAATGACGTCGGCTTCATCCTTAAAGCGGAACAGCGGCGCCAGTGGGCCGAAGGTCTCCTCTTTCGCCACTTTGGCGCTGTCGGGAACGTTGACCAGGATGGTCGGCTGGAAGAAGTTGCCGCCCAGAGCATGCGGTTTGCCGCCGGTGACGACCTTCGCGCCTTTGGCGATGGCGTCGGCAATATGTTCTTCAACTTTGGCGACGGCTTTCTCGTCGATCAGCGGGCCGGTCGTGACGCCATCCTGCAGGCCATCGCCGATGCGCAGTTTTTCCACCGCCTGCTGCAGTTTTTCAGCGAAACGGTCATACACCCCGTCCTGCACATACAGTCGGTTGGCGCAGACGCAGGTCTGCCCGGCGTTGCGGAACTTCGACGCCAGCGCCCCCTCGACGGCTTTATCGAGGTCGGCGTCGTCAAAGACGATAAACGGCGCGTTGCCGCCGAGTTCCAGGGAGACTTTTTTGATGTCTTTCGCACACTGCTCCATCAGCTGGCGGCCAATTTCGGTCGAGCCGGTAAAGGAGAGCTTGCGCACCAGCGGATTGCTGGTCAGTTCGCCGCCGACCGCGCCGGCTGAGCCGGTAACCACGTTGAACACCCCGGCGGGGATCCCGGCGCGATTGGCCAGTTCGGCCAGCGCCAGCGCGGAAAACGGCGTCTGGCTGGCCGGTTTCAGGACCATGGTGCAGCCGGCGGCCAGCGCCGGGCCCGCTTTACGGGTGATCATCGCCGCCGGGAAGTTCCACGGGGTGATGGCGGCGGTAACGCCGATGGGCTGCTTAATCACCAGCAGGCGTTTGTCGGCCTGATGGCCGGGAATGGTATCGCCGTAAATGCGCTTACCTTCTTCGGCGAACCACTCAATAAAGGAGGCGGCGTAGCTGATTTCGCCTTTGGCTTCCGCCAGCGGTTTTCCCTGCTCGAGGGTCATCAGGCGGGCGAGATCGTCCTGGTTTTCCATCATAAGATCGAACCAGCGGCGCAGAATGTTCGCCCGCTCTTTGGCGGTCAGGGCGCGCCAGGCGGGAAGGGCGCGGTTAGCGGCCTCGATCGCTTGTCGGGTTTCGTCGGCGCCCATTTTCGGCACACTGCCGAGCTGCTCGCCGTTGGCCGGGTTGGTCACCGCAATCACATCGCCATTGGGGGCATCGCGCCACTGACCATCGATCAGCGCCTGCTGGCGAAACAGTGTCATATCGTTGAGTTGCATAATCGCTTCCTGTCTTAAGGGGGTTAACGGGTAAAAGCGGCGTGTAGTGTCTCCACGCTACGTGCCGCACGCAGCGTGCGTCCGGGGTTGCTCTGGCTGGCCAGCAGGGTCTGTACCTTGCTGACGATATGCGCTCCGATCGGGATAGCGGAGGTGGCCGCCGGCGATGGCGCATTGCAGGTATGTATCGAACGCGCGGTGGTGACGAAGAGAAAATCGTCGATCAGCTTGCCCTGCGGCGAGACGGCCTGCGCCCGCACGCCGGCCGGCCACGGGCGTAAATCGCTCAGCGTCAGGCTCGGGCAGTATTTTTGCACCAGCCGCAGATAGCCGCTTCTGCACAGCGAATTCTTCATTTCGCCCAGTCCGGAGCGCAGGTTGTTTTGCAGTACCCGGCGAATGCCGGGCGAGGTGAGGATCTCCAGGGTATCGGCCAGCGAGATATCGCGCTTGCGGTAGCCTTCGCGCTTGAGGGCCAGCACCGCATTGGGGCCGACGGTGACGCTGCCGTCGATCATGCGGGTCAGGTGGACGCCGAGAAACGGCATCGCCGGATCGGGGATCGGATAGATCAGATGATTGACGATCTGGTTGTGCTGCGGCGCCAGTTGAAAATATTCGCCGCGGAACGGACAGATGATAAAGCCGGGATCGACGCCGAGCATTTTCACCAGCCGATCGGCCATCAGCCCGGAACAGGCGATCAGCGTCGAGGCCTCATATTCGCCGCCCTGGCGGGTGCGGATCACCACGCCGCTGGCATGTTCTTTCAGGGCGCTGACTTCGGCGTCGTAGACGATCGTTCCGCCTTTCGATTCGAAGATCTTCGCCATTGCCGCCGCCACGTCGCGGTAGCTGACGATGCCGCTGGAAGGGACGAAGATCCCGCCGAGCCCGGTAATGTTCGGTTCCCGCTCGCGTAGCTCCCCGGCGCTTAGCCACTCGCGCTGCAGGCCGTTGGCGGCGGTGCGATCCCACAGGGCGCGCATCCGCTCCATTTCCAGCGGCGAGGTGGCGACCAGCATTTTGCCGCAGACGTCGTAGCGGATGCCGTTCTGCTCGCAAAAGGCTTTGGTGGCGCGGTTGCCGGCGAGGCAAAACTGCGCCTTGAGGCTGCCGGGGGTGTAATACACCCCGGCGTGGATCACGCCGCTGTTGTGGCCAGTCTGATGGCAGGCCGGGCCGGACTCTTTTTCCAGCAGCGCAATGCGCGCGTCCGGGTAAATCTCAATTAACTGCATGGCGGTCGACATGCCGATGATGCCGCCGCCGATAATCACGAAATCATACATCCGCTCAATTCCTTCGCCTGAGAACCCTTATTGATGAGTCTGGTAATGATTCGTGGAATACGCAAAGTAGCCGCGCTGGCGCATCAGTTCGCGGCGCAGGTCCGGGTGCGGCGTAAACCGGTCGCGGCCATGCAGCCAGAACAGGTTGTTAATCAGCAGGAATTTACCCACCGGCACCGGCACGGAAAGAATGTTTTTACTGGTCTCCAGCGCGTCGGAAAGGCGGCTCAGCCAGGTGCCTTCTTCAAAATCTTTCGGCTGGACGAACTGGTCGATATAGCGCATGACCGGGCGGCCCAGCGAATCGACGTCGAACACCGGGTGGAAAACATCCTTGCTGACGTTTTTGCTCGGCGGCGCAGCCCAGCGCATCGGGCGGCGAGCCAGCGGGTCGCGGAAAAATTCGTCGAGATGCTCCCAGTCGTCGAGATGCAGCAGCAGGGAATTGCCGCCCTGCATGTTCTGCTCGTCGATCTTCATCATCAGCACGTAGTCGGTAATTTCTTCGACATAGGTACCGTCATTGTGCAGCTCCATCACGCGGTGCGGCTGGCGCAGGTAGCTGTCTGAGTTATCGACATTTTTCACCACAAAGCGGGCGTAATACTGGCCGCTCATGGCGTCGAAGTTGGAACGGCCAATCAGATGCGCGACGGCGGTGGCCAGCTTGACCATCTCCTCGGCCTGGCTGACGTTATCGATGCCTTCGCCGTTGATCAGCAGCGCGCCTTCCGCGCGATCGAGCAATGTTTTGATCAGCAGCGGCTGCAGCTGGTTGCCGCACAGATCGTCGAGGATCTTGCCGACCTGGAAGCGTAAGAAAGATTTGTACTCCAGCGCCTGCACTGGCCACTGCGCGACCTGCTGCAGGAACCGGGAGGTTGTTTCGGCGGAAAAGGTGAGTTCCAGCAAGCGCGGCGACTGGGCGGAAGGGGCGAAGGAAAAGCCAGGGTATTGCTGGGCTAATGATGCGGGTGTCGGTTTTACTGCGGTCAGGGCGTTCATCAGGATCGTTCCTCGCTGTAAGGTCAGGGTGATGTTCATTTCGTAGCCATAAATTAAAAATATCTACATTTTTATAAAATGCGTACGAAATGGCCTTTTTGTTTCTATTTTGT
This sequence comes from Klebsiella sp. K-Nf6, assembly GCF_002806655.1. Lineage (NCBI taxonomy): Bacteria > Pseudomonadati > Pseudomonadota > Gammaproteobacteria > Enterobacterales > Enterobacteriaceae > Klebsiella > Klebsiella sp. K-Nf6. The sequence continues at coordinate 14,333 of NZ_PIBN01000007.1, forward strand.
GATCTGACAACAATTATTTAACAATGCGGGAGGGAGATAAGGTGGTGGTTAACGTTGAGGAACAGAGCGGGTGGCGGAAAGCGCAAAATGCGGGGAAGGCTGAGGGTAAATCGTAATACCGGTCACAGTTTTTAATCTGCACAATGTCCTTACCAAATGAGGGTGTTAGTATTCAGCCGGTAAATACCTTTCAATGCTCACTGAGGCTTCGATGCTGGAGAATGTCATTATCAGATAATCAGTTTCCCGACCTGCCCAGGCCGGACTGATTATCGCTGCGCTTAAACCTTACGCACACACCTGCGGGTGTAGGCATGTTTTCGCACATGATAATGAACAGGTTTCAGTATGAATTTATCCCGTCAGGAACAACGTACCTTACACGTTCTCGCCAAAGGTGGCCGTATTGCGCACGTCCGCGATACCTCCGGCCGCATTACCGCCGTCGAATGCTACACCCGTGAAGGGCTGTTGCTGAACGACTGCACCCTCGCGGTCTTCAAAAAGCTCAAAACCAAAAAGCTGATTAAGTCGGTGAACGGCCAGCCGTACCGGATCAACACCACTGGTTTGAATAACGTTCGCGCGCAGGCGGACAACCGCTGATACAGCGACCCGGGCAGTGTCGCTGCCCGGGCGTATGGCTCTCAAGGAGAAACACCCATGATCGATATCCCTCGCATTTTTACTATCAGTGAAAGCGAACACCGTATTCATAACCCTTTTACCCCGGAAAAGTACGCCACCCTGGGACGGGCGCTGCGGATGGCGCCGGGCACCGCCATTCTCGACCTCGGCAGCGGCTCCGGCGAGATGCTCTGTAGCTGGGCGCGCGATCATCAGATCGTCGGCACCGGCGTGGACATGAGCCTGCTGTTCAGCCAGAAGGCGACCGCCCGTGCAGAAGCGCTCGGGGTAAGCGACCGGGTAACCTTTGTGCATCAGGATGCCAGCGGATATGTCGCCAGCCAGCCGTGCGATATTGCCGCCTGCGTGGGGGCCACGTGGATCGGCGGCGGGGTGGCCGGCACGCTTGAACTGCTGAAGCAGAGCCTGCGGCCCGGCGGCATGCTGCTGATCGGCGAGCCATGGTGGCGTAAACGTCCGGCCACGGCGGAAGAGGCGGTTGCCTGCGGCGCGCAGTCGCCTGATGACTTCCTGACGTTGCCGGCGCTGGTCGCCCACTTTGGCGAACTGGGCTATGACGTGGTGGAGATGGTGCTGGCCGACCAGGAGGGCTGGGATCGTTATGAAGCGGCGAAATGGCTGACGATGCGCCGCTGGCTGGAGGCCAATCCGCACGATGACTTCGCGCCGGAGGTTCGCCAGCAGTTGACCACCGCGCCGCTGCACCATGTCACCTGGACCCGGGAATATCTCGGCTGGGGCGTGTTTGTTCTGATGGCGCGTTAACCGGTATGTCGGTAGCGTCGTAAGGCGCTACCGACCACCTTCAGACCTTCAGTTCGTCGTAGCTGACCATGACGTGTTGGCGAAAGGCAGGTCGTTCGGTTAGCCGTGCATAGTAAGCCGCCAGATGGGGGAGGGAATGACGGGTGATGTCGATAGCGAAGTAGCGGTACAGCACATGGCCAAACTGGATGTCGGCCAGGGTGAACGTATTGCCCACCAGATAGCGACTGCCGGCGAGACGCGTCTCGGCAATCGCCAGCTTTTGCTCCAGAGCCGTCACCGCCGCGGCGATGTCCTGCGGATCCCGCTCGGCGGCAGGCGTGCGCACCACGCGCCAGAACACCGGCGCCGTAAAGCCGAGGGCGATATTCTGCTTTGACCACTCGGCCCAGCGATCAATCTCAGTGCGAGCCAGCAGGTCGCCCGGCCAGAAGGCGTCATCGGCGTAGCGACTGGCTAAATAGCGAAGGATCGCACCCGTTTCCCACAGCGGCGGATTATCGCCATCCTGCAGCACTGGCACCGTGCGATTAGGATTGAGCTGATAAAACGCCTCGCTGTCGGTACCGCCATAGCGATGCCCCACATCGAACCGGAGATAGTCCAGCCCAAGCTCGCCAACACACCACATCAGCGCCTGCACGTTAGAGGAGGTTTTTCGGCCCCAGATGGTCAGCATTGAGATCTCCAGAGAACAGGGAAAGAAGGAGCATAGCAGGTTGGGTTGAAAACGTGAGGGGGCGCAAAAGAAATGAGCCACCTCGCCGCGCAGGGGGCGGACGCGCTGGTCAGATGTTCAAACCAGGGGCTTAGCTGAGCCAGCTATTCAGCGCACAGAATAAGAGGAAGAAACAGAGGGCAACAGTTTGCCCTCTGTTTACTTGAGTGGCCTTGTACTAAGGTGTGGCGCTAAAAAACTCGCCAAATTTGACGGCCAGCCAGCCGACAGGCGTCGTGGCGCCGCCGACGATATTGGTGATCTCGGCCATCCCTTCCGGCACCGGAATATGCGAGTTCACCGCCGCCTGAGTGTATTCTTGCGAAATGTCCGTCCCGACATACAGGATGCTGGTCACGATCAGGGTTCCGGTTATGAACATGCGGAACATATTTCGTTTACAGAACGGCGTGACCATTGCCAGCAGGAACATTAATGAAGCCAGATCGACAAAGGGCAGTACGCGGTTGCCGGGCAGAATGATAGACAGCACCACAGCCATAGGGATTAACAGCAGACCGGTCGCCAGTACCGAAGGTTCCCCGATCAATAACGCTGTATCCATCCCGATGTAAAAATCGCGCCCCGGGAATTTAGCCTTCAGTTTTGCTTCAGCGGCATCACGGACAATCAACAATCCTTGCACCAGAATTTCAATCATTTTAGGCAGCAGCAGCATGGCGGCTGAAACCTTAATGGCCAGTGAAACGGCAGCGGAAACGTCATATCCAGCCAGGAAGGCCAACAGCAGTCCCAGCACAAACCCCAGGGTAAGAGGCTCGCCAAAAACGCCGAATTTTTTATTAATACTTTCCGGATCGAAATTGATTTTATTGATAAGCGGGATCTTATCAATGATGTAATTACAGGCAATGCCAAACGGCACGTAAGCTATACAGGTAAGATGTGGGAATGATATCCCTTTTAGATTATAGTTTTTTTGTAAATACGGAGCCGTTAAATCTGCCGCCAATAGCGTCAACACAAAAATAGCGAATGTAATACCGACCGAAAGCCAGTAATTTCCCGTTCCGGCATAGACCACGGACCCCATGATCAGGAAGATCCAGTAGTTAAAAATATCGATATTCACCGTTTTGGTTAATTTCAACAGAAGCATGGCCAGGTTGATGACGATAAAGCCCACCACGACGGGCAGCATCAGCGGTGAACCCCAGCCAATGGTCGATGCGGTAGGCCAACCGGTATCAACGACCGTTAACTGCAGGCCGATACGCTCAACCATCGCCTGCGATGCCGGGCCCAGGTTTGTCAGCAGCAGGCCAATCACCAGCCCCACCCCTTCAAAACCAATGCCTACCAGCATCCCTGCTTTAAATGCCGTACCGATTTTAACGCCAAAGCAAAGCGCGATAATAAAGAATATTACTGGCATCATTACTGATGCCCCCAGACTAATAATGCTGTTGATAATATCCATAATGATTCCTTAAAAGGCGGGCGAATTGGGCACGAGTAAACCCGTGCCCATTGGGCCCTGTTAATACCTTTAATGGTTCTTTTAGTATTTAACTGAGTTTCTTTAAAAGGATCTCAGCGAAGAGTTTGGACGAATTACTGAATGCGTCAATGGTACTCCCGGCAATATGCGGCGTAATGGTCACGTTATTCAGAGTATAGAATTCACTGTCGTCAGGAAGCGGCTCGTCATCAAACGTATCAAGCGCGGCGCCCATGATTTGCCCGGATCTGAGCGCATCAATCATCTCTTTTTCATTGATTAACCCGGAGCGTGCTGTGTTAACAATGATGGCACTGCGCTTCATCAGCGCGAAATGGTGTGCGTTAATCAGATTTTCGGTTTCCGGCGTCAGGCGAGCATGTAACGAGATAACGTCGGCGCGTTGTACCAGTTCGTCCAGAGAATCGACTTTCTCATAACGTTCATGGCCTGCAACGTACTTATCGTAAAAGATAATCTCCGTGCCAAAGCCGCTGAGAAATCCCGCGACCAGTTGGGCAATATGACCGAGGCCAACCAGCCCCACGACTTTTCCGCCAAGCTCCGGGATCGCCTGATGGTTCGGGCTGTCTTTACGCCAGTATTTGTCACGCAGGGCATCGTGTGAACGGGCGATATTGCGCATTTCCGCCAGGATCATGCCGACCGTGAATTCGGCGACGCTGCGAGCGTTACGCCCCGGGGTGTTCATCACCTCAACGCCCCGGGCGTTCGCCACCTGAAGATTCACGTTTTCCACGCCACCGCGGAGCACGCCTACATATTTCAGCTTTGGTAGTTTATCGAACACCGCAGTATTGACGGGGGCAAACTGAGTGATCAGGATGTCAATATCATCCGTTCCCTGAAGCAGTGCTTCCGGTAAGGCCACGGCTTCTGCTCCTTCCTGTTCAACCCGCAAATTATCTTCCTGAAGTTTCTCAATAGAGTCATGTGACCACTCGCGTACTTCTACTTCAATCCCCTTATCCCTGAGTGCTTTCAGTCCTGATTCCATCATTGCTGCATTGATAAACAGATCGGCAATTGCCAGACATTTCATAATGATTCTCCCTAGATTAACGCATCAACATACCGCCGGTAACGTCCAGAGTTGCTCCCGTCATATAGCTGGTCTTAGGAGAAACCATGAAGACACCGATGTCGGCAATTTCTTGAGGCTGGGCCACGCGGCCCACCGGAATACGACTGACGTAATAGTCAGGGTTTTGCTCAATGTTCTTACGGATCATCGCAGTATCCATGATCCCGACGGCGATATTGTTCACATTGATTTTTTGTTTGGCGACTTCCCGCGCCAGTGAGATAGCAAAGGCAACCAGGCCGGCCTTACTTGCCGCGTAGTGCGCATGTCCCGTCGTGGAGCCATGGAACGCAGCCTGCGAGGTAATATTCAGAATGCTGCCCATCTGGTCATGCTGCAGGCAGTGATTTACAAACAGCTGGCTGAGATGGAAGATGGCTTTCAGATTGACATTCATCACCAGATCCCAGTCCTGCGGGCTGATCTCGGTGACGTAGCCGCTCAGCCAGATCCCGGCGTTATTCACCAGAATGTCGGCTTTGCCCAGTCTGTCGATACAGGTGGCAAACAGATTTTCCCGGCTCTGTTCGTCAGAGAGATCGGTTTTAACCGCGATGATCTCTACATTCGCGCTGGCCTTCACCGTTTCGATCAGCCGTTCGGGACACTCTTCCTCACGCATATAGGTAAAGCAGATATTGACGCCTTCTTTGGCGAGAGAAAGAACAAACTCTTTCCCCAGGCCGGTTGCGCCGCCTGTCACGATGGCCGTACGATTCGTTAAATTCAGATCCATTTTTTCCTCACTTAGTGCGCGATGTAGTTGCTGCAGCTTTTCCACGGCGACTGCATTTCTGATAACAGGTTTTTATAAAGCTGGTATTTGGTCTGGTAGACCCGGTGGCTTTCCGGATTAGGGGAGACGGTGCGTGAGACATGGACCATTTCGTTTGAGGCAGCAAATACCTCTGCAAACCAGCCCACCATGACGGCGGCGGTCATCGCGGTACCCAGGGTTCCGTGCTCTTTGACGTCAACGATTTCCAGCGTGGCCTGGAAGATATCGGCGAATATCTGCAGCCAGACCGGGGAGTTCGTGACACCGCCAGCAATACGAATTGTGCGGCTTAGCTTCGGGTTAATATTGCGTAAGCGCTCGGTGTGGTAGAGATGGCTGAAGGCCACGCCCTCATAAATCGCCCGCAGAAAATGGGCTTTTTTATGAAAGCTGTTTACACCGATAAAGCCGGCCGAGGCGTCGGGAATGGTGTTAGAGCCAAACACGAACGGAAAGAACAGCAGGTGGCTTTCATCCGGCGTCGTTGACGAAACCAGCTTATTGCACAGGTCATAGACCGACGATCCTTGTTCGGCGGAGGTTTTCCGATCGCTCTCCATAAAGTTGTTAATAAACCACTCCAGGTTGCTCGCGGAGGTAGGGCTGGCCTCGGTGATGAGCCAGTTACCCTCAATGGGATAAATGGAGGTCATAAACAGATCTTTATCAATAACCGGGTGGTCGGTAACGTATTCGTTTATGCTCCAGGTGCCGGTGACGATCGCCATCTTATCGAGACTGTTAATCCCCGAGGCAATGGAAGAGGCCGAGATATCAAACACCCCGCCAGAAACCGGCGTACCTGCGCATAAACCGGTCAGACGGGCCACGTCGTCAGTGATTTTTCCGCAGTATTCTGTTGAGCGTTTGATGGGGGGCAATTTATCCCGCAGTTCATCAAGTCCCCACCATGCCAGTAGTTCATCGTCATACTTGCAGTCACGTACGTTGATCAGGTTGGTCCCTGAGATATCGGTCAGCTCAAGAAAAGCCTCTCCGGTCAGGTAAAAACGGATCAGGTCCTTGACCATAAAAATATAACGCGCTTTTTGCAGCGTCTCGGGCTCGAAGTCCTTCAGCCATGCCAGCAGGGCGACAGGTTGTCCGGCCCAGATGGACTGCATTGTTTTTGGCAAAATGTCGGTAAGGAATTCTGGCGAGCGTTGCCATCTCTCAACGTACTCTTTTGCCCGGCTATCGGTGGATATAATGCCGTTACGCACCGGGTGACCTTCTTCGTCAACCAGATACAGACCGTTACCATGACCGGTGACGGCCACTCCTTTTATCTGGCTGGCGTCGATACCTGACTGCTCAATCGCCTTTTTAATCACCTCGACATTAGCGGCCCACAGCTCATCGATACTGCGCTCTGTGTGGAATTCCCGGGGTGTCAGCATCTGCGTGGATTTTGCGGCGATGGCGAGCACCTGTCCTTTACGGTCATAGATGGCTGCCTTGGTGACGGTTCCACCATTGTCGATGCCCATGACGTATTCATCTTTCATTCGCGTGGACTCCTTATTGGTTACCATAAACCGGGCTCGCTGGTGGTTATCCCTTTAAATCCGGCATGGAATATTTTATCTACAAGGTATTTGCGCTTAACAAAGCCTCCGGCGATGAATACCACATCAAAGCCTTTCAAATTTCGGCTAATCAACTCCAGACACTGGCAGGCATATTCAGCAGGTAAGATTTCAATTGCGTCCGGTGGACTGTGTTTAACAATATCGAGCGACTGATCAAGCGATCGCGAATCGATAAGTAAAACCCGATATACGGTCAGCAATCCCTCTTTTTTGGCGTAGCGTAGCGCGGAGAGATTGGAAGAAATAACACCATCAACCTTGTAATAATTTTTCAGTAGATTGATCCCCGCCTGATCCGGTTTGAAGCCGCCCAGTAATTCAAGGTGAACGAGAACCTTCTTACCGCTTTGATGGCATTTGCCAATCAGCGACTGCAGATTGCCGATATTCGCTTCGGATAGCAGCACATATTCTGACTGGCAGGATAATGCTTTCTCAAAGTATTTATACTTCCTGATGGAAGGGATGATGGTGTTATTTGAAATCATATTAATTTCCGATGTTATTTAGCCATGTAGAGGCTGTATGCATCTTCCGCTGTTGCGTTTTCATGGATGATGGCATTCAGGCCTGCTACCACTTTCGCCGGCTGCGGATCCTGGGTAATGTTTCGTCCCACAGCCACGCCTTTCGCACCCATCTGCATACAGTGCTGAACAAATTTGAAGTAACCATCGATGCCGGTTTTTGGCCCCCCTAAGGCAAGCACCGGCACGCCAGCAGCTTCAACGATCAGTCGGTCCTCTGGTGAACCGGTAAAACGCGTTTTGATGACGTCCGCACCCAGCTCCACCGCTGCGCGGGCCGATGCAGCGATGATGGCCGGATTGTTAGAGTCATCGCTGGTGACGGGATAACCATACGGGAGCGATTCGACAATCAGCGGTACGTTCCAGCGATCCGCTGCTTGCGCGAGTTGCATCGCCATAATGTGGGTTTTTTCTTCATTGAAGGCGCCGGGGAAGGTCATGCAGACCACGCCCTCGGCAGCGACTTTAAGCGCATCTTCGACGGAAAAAACGGGGGTAGTATCGGGAACGGTATTGTCAAAGATACTCACCGTGCTGTCGACGCGTAACACAACGGGAACGCTGTTCAGTGCTTCCCGATAATTCTTCAACATGCCGTACGTGACAAGCGCGCAATCCAGGCCGTGTTCCACCAGAGCAGGGAGCTGATTTATCGTATTATCAATACCATTTGTTTTCGTGGAAAAATAGTAGCCATCCAGCGCTAAGGTCACGGATTTACCGTCTTTTGCGAATATTCTTGAGAGACGACGTTCTTTAGACATTTATTTACTCCTGAGATAAAAAACAAAAAAAAGCCCTCAGAGACTCGCGTCTCTGAGGGCTTTCTGTTCACATACCCTTTTGATAATGGTTCAGGGATCCAAAGCATTATCAATGCAATTTTTTAGCAAGGTGAGAAAGGTTTAACTTTTTTAAATTAAATCTGTTCTCTTGTGTGATTAAATAACTAACACACGCGATAACTTATTGTCCAGTTGGTATCGTTGAAATGAGAGATTCATCACATCAATATGTTGTATTCCATGAGAAGTGCTGGGTTAAATACAGAAACAGAACCTTTAAAAACCAGGCAATAACGCATCCGGACAAGGGGGAGAACGCCAGGCGTTTATTTCATCCGAATGAAGAACGCATCCATGCATGCTCCAGCCTGCAGGTCGTCATCCACAAACGCGCATTTATTCCTGTCCGGATGGCGTACGAAAACGCTATAGCAATGTTGTCGGCATGGCGGTCTGTCCCCGGGATGGTTTCTTCCTGCCGCCCGGGCAAATTACTCGTCCGCTTTGTGCGCCCAGGCAGGCATCGCCGTCAGGTAACGTTTTGCCCGTTTCCGTGATTCCGCTACGCCCACCTTTTGCCAGGAGTCGAGAAAAGCCGCCAGACCGGATACGGCTTCTTCCCAGGATTTCAGATTACCGTCGCTGTCGCTGCAATACGCGCAATATTTATCGCTGGCCCCTTGCGCATCAGGTGCGGACATCGGCATTCCGCAGGCCTGGCAAAACCTTTCGTGCTGTGTCATAGATCACCCCTCCTGTCGTTTGGTTGTCTACTAAACATACAGAATTTACGCATGGCGTTTAGCGTTTCAGATCAATAGATCCTGCCGTAACCGTTGTTGTGGATCTTCTGCCAGGGAGTGCAGGAGGGATAACGGGCAACTTACTCCGTATCACGACGCTATCGCCTCCCTTATTTTTTATTGATGCAACGGTTGGTCACAGGCCGCGAGTATGGATTCATGCATCGCTTCGGAAAGTGTCGGATGCGCAAAGATCATCGACAGGAGACTTTCATCTGTGGCCTCCAGGTGACGGGCGATGCCAAATCCCTGGATCTGTTCCGTGACCTGTGCGCCAACCATATGCGCGCCCAGCAACTCGCCGGTTTCAGCATCAAAAATGGTCTTCACAAAACCCTCTGTCTCGCCGCTGGCCAGCGCCTTACCATTGCTCTGATAAGAGAACTTACCGATCCTGACGGGCCGTCCCCTGGCCAGGGCCGTCGATTCCGTCAGGCCCAGACTGGCAACCTGGGGCCGGGCATAAGTGCAACCGGGCACATAGTCGCGATCAAGCGGGTGGGTGCCTTCGACACCAGCCAGTGTCTCAATGCAGATCACGCCTTCGTGGCTGGCCTTGTGCGCCAGACACGGCGGGCCGGCTACATCGCCGATGGCATAAAGCCCAAATACGTTAGTGCGACAAGCCGCATCCGTCTTGATAAAACCGCGGTCTAACTCGACGCCCAGTGCTTCCAGCCCCAGATCTTCAATATTCGGCTGTACGCCAACCGCCAGCAGCACACGTTCGACTTCCAGGAAAGATTCGGCGCTCGTATTTTTCATTGTACAGCGCACCCCGGTATCGGTGAGCTGGACTTGCGTCACCTGGGTCTGGGTATGGACCTGAATCCCGCGCTTTTCGAATGACTTACGCACCGCCGCTGACACTTCGGCATCCTCCACTGGCAAAATCTGCGACGCTAGCTCGACCAGCGTCACTTTACAGCCCAGATCGTTATAAAGGCTGGCGAACTCGACGCCAATCGCGCCTGAACCGATGATTAATAGCGACCTGGGCAATCGCTTAGGCTGTAGTGCCTCGAAATAGGTCCAGATATGTTCGCCATCTGGCTCTATGCCTGGTAATGCGCGTGGTCGGGCGCCCGTGGCCAGGATCACGTGATCGGCCCGGTAATCGTGCGCTTCCCCCCGGGCATCCGCTACCGTTATTTGTCCCTTACCGCGCAGCCGCGCGGTACCATCAATTACCCTCACGCCATTTTTCTTCAACAGATACTCAACCCCGCCGGTGAGCTGTTGCGAAACGGCACGGCTAAACTGCACCAGTTTCTGCAGATCGACATTCACCTCACCCACGCTGATGCCCAACTGACTGGCATGGGTGATACTGTGCGCGACCTCAGCGCCATGCAACAGCGCCTTGGTTGGAATGCATCCCCAGTTCAGGCAGATGCCGCCCAGATGTTGTTTTTCCACTAAGGCGGTACGAAGTCCTAGCTGGCCGGCACGGATGGCGGCAACATACCCTCCAGGACCCCCGCCGATGATCAGCACATCGTAATTATCGTGCATAGCTCGTCTCCTGGATAAACATTAGGGTAGGGGTTTCAGTCAGTCGCTTGAGTTCCCGGAGAAAAGCTGCACCTGCCGCCCCATCAATGACCCGGTGATCGCAGGATAGCGATACCGTCAGTTGGTGGCGCGCGACGATTTGCCCATCGCGTACTACCGCCCGCATCTCGCCGGTGCCAATGGCGAGGATTGCGCTTTGCGGTGGATTGATGATGGCGTCAAACTGCCGTACACCGAGCATACCCAGATTTGACACGCTAAAGGTCCCTCCCTGGAACTCTTCCGGCTTCAGCGTGCCCGCTTTAGCTTTGGTCACCAGGGCGTGAATTTCGGCCGATATGTCGCTGATCGATTTCCGGTTCGCTGAGCGAACAATAGGGGTAATTAGCCCGTCAGGCAGCGCAACGGCCACTGAAATGTCGGCATCCGCAAAGCGGCGGATACTTTGTGTCGCTTCATCAAACTGGATGTTGACGTCTGGCACGGCCACCAGCGCCAGGGCACAAGCCTTCACCAGCAGGTCGTTAACCGAAATCTTGACGCCGGGTACTTCGCGGTTAATTTCCTGACGAAACGCTAACAGTCGTTCCAGATCGAGATCGACACTCAAACGGAAATGGGGAGACTGTTGCTTGGACGTTTGCAGACGAGAAGCGATAGCCCGCCGCATACCGGACATGGGGATGCTCTCAAAGGGTGCCGGGGCACTCTCCTGCACAGGGCTGACCGGCGGGTGCCCGTCGAGCAACAACGCCGCAGCCAGCACATCATCGCGACTCACCCGACCACGTGAACCACTGCTTCGGCAGTCATGCAAGTTGATACCCAGTTTGCCGGCCAGGCGGCGCGCCAGCGGGGTGGCCGATACCTGGCTATCATCGGCATGCGAGCGGGGCGCTTTGCTGGGACGAACGGGGGGCGTCGGAGAGGCCAGGCGACCGCCGGCGGCAACGATCGCGCTTTCCAGATCAGAAACAGAGATACGATCCCCGCGTCCGCTGCCGTGGACCTTTTTCAGGTCGACACCCCAGCGGGCGGACAGTCGTAACGCATGGGGCGTGGCATTAACCTGAGTCACATCGGTCACACCTTGCAGACTGACGGGGATGACCGTCTGCCCAATGGGGGCCACGGGGTTGTTGGATGGCGGCGCAACAGCGGAAGGTGGCTTCCCCCCTGCCTGTGCCGCTACGTCCGGCGCGGCAGGGACTGCGGGTTTCACCGTCGCCAGACTGGCAGCGAATTCGTCCAGTTCAGCATCGCTGACCGAAGCGTCAGCCGCCAGAGCCAGCACGGCTCCAACCTGAAGCGTCTCACCCTCTCGGGCGATTATCCGGCGTAATGTACCGGCAAAAGGTGCCTCCAGCACATTGACGATTTTACTGGTTTCAATCTCACAGATTTCCTGCCCTCTGGTGAAATCGTCACCCTCCTGGATTGCCCATCGAGCGAGCAAGCCTTCCTCCATGGAAAGCCCCCACTTTGGCATTTCAAGCGTCTTGATTTCGCTCATAGGTTAATCCTCCAGCACTTGACGGACGGCGGCTTCGATACGTTCAACGCCAGGGATCCAGAGTTTTTCGAGAGCAGGGGAGAACGGGACCGGCGTGTGTGGCGGTGTCACCAGCAGAACGGGCGCTTTGAGAAAATGGAATGCCTGGGACGCAATCAGCGCCGCGACATCATGAGCAAAACCGAAGCGTGCAGCGGATTCGTCGACAATCACTACCCGCCCTGTGGAAGCCACCGATTCCAGAATACCTTCCTCATCCAGCGGCGAAATGGTTCGCGGGTCGACCACCTCGACCGAGATCCCCTCTCTGGCCAGTTTGTCCGCCACCTGGTTTGCTTTATGTACCATTGCCGACAACGCAATGATGGTGACGTCCTCTCCTTCGCGAGTGTAGTTGGCTACACCTAGCGGGATGGTATAGATCTCGTCCGGTACCTCGCCCTTGAGGTCGTACAGCATTTTATGCTCGCAGAATACCACCGGGTCGTCGTCGCGAATGGACTGGATTAACAGACCCTTGACGTCATAAGGCGTCGAGGGCACCACCACCTTCAGTCCAGGCGTGGTGGCAAAGATATTATAGGGTGACTGTGAATGCTGGGCCGCGGCGGAAAACCCCGCGCCGATCATCCCTCGCATCACCAGCGGAGCTCTGGCTTTACCACCAAACATGTAGCGGAACTTAGCCGCCTGGTTGTACAGTGCATCGTGACTCACACCAAAAAAATCCATGAACATCAGTTCCGCGACCGGCCGCAGACCCGTTGCTGCGGCGCCGGCCGCCATACCGATGATGGCCGACTCGGTAATGGGCGTGTCGATCACCCGATCGGAGCCGAACTGCGTCCACAGCCCTTTAGTGACACCTAGCACACCGCCAAAGGCTTCAATCTTCGCCTCTTCGGGCGCATTTCCGCCATGACCGCCACGCAAGTCTTCACCGATGAGCACCACGCGTTCATCGCGTTCCATTTCCTGAGCCAGGGCTTCCTTGACCGCTTCACGATAGGTTTTTATTGTCATGGTTATCACCCTCAGTATGAGACGTACACGTCTGTCAGCAGGTCTTCCGGAGCCGGATAGGCAGCGGCGCGGGCCTTCAATACGGCATCGTTGACCAGGGCTTCTACTTCCTTGTCAATCGCCGCCAGTTCTTCCTGGGTGATATGTTGCTTGACCTTAGCGGTGAAAATCTTCAGCGGATCATGTTGTTCACGCAGGCGTTGCACTTCACCTTCCGCGCGGTATAGCGCGGGATCGCCCTCAAAATGACCATGCCAGCGGAAGGCTTTGGCCTCTATGACGCTTGGGCCACCGCCTTCTCGCGCACGCTTGACCGCCTCTGAGGTTGCCTCATAAACCGCAAAGAAATCGGTGCCATCGACGGTCACTGCCGGCAGGCCGAAGCCAGCGGCGCGCCGGGCGATATCACGCCCACCCACGGCGTAGTCATGGCCGGTCCCTTCGCCGTAACCGTTATTCTCGAAAATAAAGACGGCTGGAAGCTGGAGCACGACGGCCATATTGATGGCTTCAAAGACCAGGCCCTGATTAGAACCACCATCGCCCGTAAAAGAGACACCGACGTTGCCGGTTTTTAGCGTTTTTGCTGTTAGCGCGGCGCCGATGGCCAAGGGAGGGGCCCCACCAACGATAGCGTTAGCCCCCAGCATTCCTTTCGACAGATCGGCAATGTGCATCGAGCCACCCTTACCGCGACATAACCCGCTGTCCTTACCGAATATTTCGGCCATCATGCCGTGAATGTCACAACCTTTAGCAATACAGTGGCCATGTCCACGGTGTGTTGAACCAATGAAATCTGCGCTCGTTAAATTTTCGCAGACCCCCACCGCGATGGCCTCTTCACCGGTGTAAAGGTGAATGAAGCCCGGAATATCACCGCTGGTATTTTCCTGATGTAACCGCTCTTCAAAGGTCCTGATCTCCCGCATCTTGCGGTAAGCCTGCAATAACGCCTGTTTGCTGAGCATCGTTTAATTCTCCTCAATAAAGGTCACCCAGGCGGGGCCAACAGACAAGGCGGATAACCCTGGCCACACCCATGCAATGAATCTACGAGCGGTTAAAGGGAGTGCGAAGCCACCTTCATGGGGGGGTAGGTGGGGGTTTTCATGCTTGAGGTCAAACTTTCTAAATTTTGTGTAGCAATAAAGTTTGGCTGCCCCATGTCATCCCGGGGGCTGGCGTACAATTGAAAAAAACAAAACGAGTAGACACCACGGATGAAGCCATTGGATTTAGAAGGTCGCCAATCACCCTCACTGGTCTCCGGGCCATTGCGGCTGACGCGAGGCTTGCCGCTAATCCTGACCAAATTCGTCCCGCCTCGCTCCTCAATACAATTGCTGGAGCGTCCCCGGCTTCTTCAGCTTCTCAGTCCCGTTCAGCAGTGCCGGCTGGGCGTCGTCTGCGCCGGCGCTGGATTTGGCAAAACCACGTTGTTGGCGCAATGGCATCAGCAGATGGTCGCCCAGGGCGAACGTATCGCCTGGCTGAGCCTCGATGAGGATGATGATGACGTATGGCAGTTTATTCCTTATCTGCTGCAAGCATTGCGTCCTCTCTATGCTGACTGGGACGCCGATTTCTGGCGTGACATGGAAGAACAGAAGCTCTCCAGCTCCGAGCAACTGCTGGCCGGGCTCATTAACCAGCTACACTACTGCCCGCATGACGTATACCTGATCATCGACGACTTTCACGTGATTAACGATCGTGGGGTCTATGAAGCCCTGGGGTATTTAATCAAGCATGCGCCTGCCGCCTTGCATCTGATCATTGGCAGCCGTTTCCACCCGAATCTTGCGCTGAGCCAGCTGCAGGCCCAGGACCAACTGGTGGAAATCTATGATCGAGACCTGCAATTCACGCTCGAAGAAACAAAACACTATTTTAGCCGCACGGTTGCGCTACCCCTCAGCAACCACCATGCACAGCGGCTACAGTCCGTGACAGAGGGCTGGATTGCAGGGATGAAGATCGCTTCATTGTCCGCAGAATTACAGCATGATCCCGAGCATCTGTTGCGCAATATGCATGGAGGAACACGGTCCATTGCCCGCTATCTGAAAGAGGTGGTACTGGATCCGCTGCCGGAAGAGGTTCTCGATTTCCTGGTAAAAACGTCCTTCCTCAGTCGGTTAAATGCCGAATTATGCAACGCAGTGACAGGACGAGATGATAGTAAAGCGATGCTGGCATGGATTGAGCGACACAACCTTTTTTTGTCAGCCCTTGACGAACAAGGCTACTGGTTCCGCTACCATCCTCTGTTGCAGGAAAATCTTCGGACCATGCTGCAGCAGAACAACGATATTGATCGCAAACAGCTACATGAATTAGCCAGTCATTGGTTCGTCGAACAGAAGCTGTGGTCTGAGGCGGTACGCCATGCGCTCAGCGCAGGCAAGCCGGTGCATAGCCCCGTACAGGACGGCGCAAGCGCTCAGTCACTGGCGGAAGAAGGGGATATCGATACCCTGATTTCATGGATGCATCATTTACCGCCCAGTACCGATCCTTCGCGCATTGACCTGCAAATTAATCTGGCCTGGGCACTGGCGCATTATTTCCACTTTGATGAGTCGAGGCAGCTGCTTGATAACCTCGATCAGATGGTACTTCATCATCGTGAGGATTTAACCCGCAGCACCTGGTGTAAATTGCGGGTTGTGCGGGCAATTTGCGAAGCCTTTGCGGAAAACATCCCGGAGAGTCTGGCTATTGTTCAGCCATTGCTGGCCGAAGTGCCCTGCGGCGACACCTGGGTTGATGGTCTGATATGCAATATTCTCAGCTATTGCCATGTTGTTAACCAGCGCTATCACGACGCGCTGGAGGTTCAACAGCATATGCCCTCTCCGGAAAGTCCTTTAGATAATCTGTTTGTCTCGGTTTATCGCGCTTTTATCATTGCCCAGTGCCATCTTTGTCAGGGCGATCTGGGGAAAGCCGGGTGGTACGCAGAGAAAACGTTGCGTCAGGCTGAATGTTATACCGGTACCCAGTCGACCAGTGGCGCGACGCTGGCGCCGCTGCTGGCGGAGATAGCCTATGAATGTCAGAGTGGCGACTCGCCCGATCATCTGTTAGCCGACCGGCTCGAATTCATCGACCGATTCAGTCCACCCGATGCGCTGAGTCGTTGCTATACCTATCTCGCGCGTCAGGCTCTGGATGGCGATATGCCGTATGAGGCCGAGCGATTGCTGGAGCATGCGCAGCGTCTTGCCGTGTCTCGCGGCTGGCAACGGCTCCAGGCCATGATGTTAGCCGAGCAGGTGAGGGTGCGACTGCAGCGCGGCAATGTCACAGGCGCAGAGCAACTGCAGCGACAACTCGAACAAATGGCCGCCAGCTTCAGAATGGATGCCGAACACCCCTGTCAACGCGCTATCGCTCTGTCTGCATCCCTTAGCCACTGTCGCCTTCTTCTCGCCAGAGGCCAGGCGCCGCAAGCCTGTATTCTCCTGGCTGAGATGGTCTCCGATCAGGAAAGCCGGGGGGACAGGTTAACCGCAGCGCGTCTGCGTACGCTCTGGTCATTAGCCTTATGGAGCAGCGGCAAAACTGCGGCAGCGCGCACGACATTTCAGCCAGTCGTGCAGCTGGCTGAACAACAGCATCTCAAGGGGCTCTTTCTTGACGCTGGCGATACCTTGCAACCTTTGCTTATCGGTATGAACGATTCCTCTTTGGCTTGTACAGAGGAAGGGATAATCCATGAACCCTGGGCCGGCAAGCGCGCGCCTGCAGATGGAACACCGTTTAATAGTGGAAGCCCCGATATTCATGGCGAGCTGAGCGAGCGAGAGTTGCAGATATTACAACTGATCGCTGAAGGTCAGATGAATAAAGAAATTGCTCGCTCCCTCGCTATTTCTGCCGAGACGGTCAAATGGCACATCAAAAATATCTACGCGAAGCTCAAAGTGAATAGCCGCACTCAAGCGATGAGCCGGGCGCTGGAGATGAAATTACTGGATTAACGGTTTGAACAGGGAGGCAGTTTTGATGTCCTTGCTCAGCGATAAGTGCGTTGAGTTTAAGGGGGCGACGCCAGGGGAAAGCAACCCTGGTGTAAACCCAGAGAGGCTTTTATCTTGATGTAGAGTGGTACTGCTTTCCGGGAGGAGATCACTGCTATTCAATATTCTTTCCTGGTTGCCGGCTATCAGCGAATACTGGTGGAGCAGGGAGGCAGGCCCTGCCTGCCGCAGCGATTAAACCGTTTTCTCATGCTTATGACTGGCATAAGCGGGGGGCATTATCCTTGCACCAGAGATAATAGAAGCGCCTGAGCAGTTCTTGTGGCCAGGCTGGTTCGCCGGACATCTCGGCCATTTCCAACCCTTCGCCGCACTGTTTGAGGCAGGCGGCCATAATATCCCAGGTAAATTCCGGGTGGAACTGTACCGAATACGCCGTGTCGCTATAGCGCAGAATCTGGCAGACGTCCCGGGTGGAAAAAGCCAGTACGCTGGCACCTTCCGGCGGCCGTAGCACGGTTTGCCGGTGAGAAAGCCAGGCCGCGAAGCGACCGGGACATGTCGTTAGCAGCGGGGCAGTGCTGTTTTCGGCGATCTGGATCAGCTGAAGCCCATGTTCACTCCCAAGCGGGTTATCCGCAACCAGCCCTCCCAGCGCGTGGGCAATCAGCTGGTGGCCATAGCCGACGCCAAGCAATGGCAGGTTCAGGGCGTGGGCGAGGCGTATCCATTGCGCGGTCTCCTCGCTCCACGCCAACCGGTCGGTGACCATCGCCCAGGAGCCGCTGATGATGGCACCGCAGATTGTGTCGATAGCGGGCAGGAGCTCATGGTGATCCGGGCGAAAAACCCGGTACTCCCCGCGGGTTAAGGCGAGCGCCTGAACGAACCATCGGCTTTGCTCGCCTGCCTCCTGGCGGATGACCGCCGGCGGATCGCCCATTTGAATAATCGCCAACGGCCTGGCCATCTTAATCCTGCAGATAAAAGTCGATGCTGGAGTTCAGTACCGGGCGAATAATCCCCGTCTGTATCGCAAAGTCGCCGAACGTCTCATCCGGGTTAGCCGCCTGCGCCCAGGCGCTCAGTAACGCGTCAAGGTCGCGGATAATCTCCTCAAGCGGCTGGTTCTCTTTATAGAGGCGAGGAATACGCGTTCCCTCGCGGTTGCCGCCGAGGTATACGTCATAGCGGCCCACGGCGCGGCCAACGAGGCCGATTTCGGCCAGCATCGCCCGGCCACAGCCGTTAGGGCAGCCGGTGACGCGAAATATCACGTCCCGATCGGCAATTCCGTTACGTATTAAGATAGCGTCAAGGCGATCGACGATGTCCGGCAGCACGCGTTCGGCCTCGGCCATCGCCAGCGGACAGGTGGGATAGGAGACGCAGGCCATCGCGCTTTTTCGCTGCGGCGATACCGTGTCATCAATCAGGGAATAGCGCTGCGCCAGTGCGTCAATCTGTGCTCGGTTGCGCTCGCTGACGCCGGCGATAATGATATTTTGATTGGGGGTTAAGCGAAAATCGCCCGTGTGGACGGCGGCGATGGCGGCCAGGCCCGATTTGAGCGGCTTGCCGGGCTTATCAATCAACCTGCCGCTGGGGATAAACAGGGTGAGATGGTGCTTACCGTCGATCCCTTCGACCCAGCCGATACGATCGCCGCGACTGCTGAAAGCGTAAGGGCGCAGCGGTTGGAATGCCAAGCCTGCCCGCAGCTCGACTTCCGCTTTAAACACCTCAATGCCGAGTCGATCGATAGTATATTTTGTTTTAGCGTTGCGTCGATTTGCGCGGTTTCCCAGGTCTCTTTGGGTGGCGACAACGGCGGTGGCAACCGCCAGCGTAGCGTTCAAAGGAATATACCCCAGCTCCGTCGCCAGGCGCGGATAGGTACTCTGATCGCCGTGGGTCATCGCGAGGCCGCCGCCTACAAGCACGTTGAAGCCCGTCAACTGCCCATTGTCGCCGATAGCGATAAAGTTAAGATCGTTGGCGTGTAAATCGACGTCGTTTTGCGGCGGAATGACCACCGCGGTTTTAAATTTGCGCGGCAGATAGTTGTTGCCCAGAATGGTTTCTTCTTCCGGCTGTGCGATCTTTTCACCGTCCAGCCAGACTTCGGCATAGGCGTTTGTTTTCGGCAACAGATGCTCCGATATCTTTTTAGCCCACTCGTAAGCCTGATGATGAAGCCTTGACTCCACCGGATTTGAAGTACACAGCACGTTACGGTTGACGTCGCCCGCCGTCGCCCGCGAATCGAGACCCAACTGATGCAATAGCCGATGAACCGGCTTGATATTGCGTTTTAGCACGCCGTGTAGCTGCAGTGCCTGGCGGTTGGTGATGCGGATGCTGCCGTAAAGCGTATGCTGCGACGCAAACTCGTCAATCCCCAGCCACTGCTGCGGGCTGATGATCCCGCCGGGTAAACGCACCCGCAGCATCACCGTATGCAGCGGTTCCAGCATTTGCGCCGCTCTTTCCTGGCGAATATCGCGATCGTCCTGCTGGTACATACCGTGAAAGCGGATCAGCTGAAAGTTATCGCCGAGAAATCCGCCGGTTAATTCGTTATGCAGATCTTCTTTAATCGTGCCGCGCAGAAGCTGGCTCTGCTGTTTCAATCGTTCATTATCCGAAAATTCATCATTGCTCATTATAGTGTTCTCAACAGAGTGCGGGTTAATTCACCCGAAAATACCAGTGAATTACATCACAGCGGATCCTTCACCAACATGAACAGTTTGTTTGTTAATCGATATAACAGTTGTTATAACTACTGATTCTAATTAATTATTATTCGTTCTGAGTTATTTTTCCGTTATTCGTTAGCGATTATTTTGATAATGGTTGAGCGCATCGCCGATAGATGGTATCAGGGAGGTAGTGATATTGGGGGGCAGCGCGCAGCGATTTATTTTTTATGTGCTGCGACTGCCGGCAGGCTATGTAAGGCAGGAGTGGTATGGATATAGATGCTGAATCTGATTGAAAAACGCATGTTTACTTTTGAAATTATATTTAAGGTAGGCCGAGTCGGCATCTTCAATACCGAGGATGATATCCATCATCGCATATTCGATTTTTTTATGGCTGATAAAGGTGTTGACGGTCATTCCGGTTTGTTTTTTGAAAATGCGATGCACATATTGCCGGGAAACTTGCAGATATTCAGAAATATCATAAACTGAAATGTTATTTTTTATATTTTGATAAATATATTGTATGGCGGAATTCACCAATGTCTGGCTGTTGGATATTATGCTGTCGGAGAGTTGAACATGGTGTTGCATAGATACTACTTCTTTTTTAACTATATCTTTTTTATTGTAGGTAATTTAAAACAAAACGAAATATACAATATTGTGGTTTTTATGGATAACAGTATTACGAGTCCGTGATGATCGAGATTTTAGCGCAGGCGTTTTGTCGGCGTCATTTCCGCTCGCACAGCAGAGTATGGCCTGAAGCATGGCCGATCGCAATCAACCATGCCGCAGCAGGGGTGAGTTAAACGATTTCGTTTATCTGCAGATAATTCCGGCCGTGAAATTGCTGAGCGGCGGCGTTGTCCCGGCACTGCTGACTGTAGCGGCCGGGGGTGACCCCTGTGATGCGTTGAAATGCGCGATTAAACGCGGCCTGGGATAGATAGCCGACTCGTTCCGCGCTCTGCGTCAGGCTTACACCGCCGGCGATGTGCTGGCAGGCCAGTGCAATGCGAATATGGCGCACAATTTCTGCAGGTGGCAGCGGCGAAACCTGGTTAAAGCGCTGAATAAACCACGAGCGCGACAGGCCCGATGCGCGCGCCATGGCTTCCACCGTCCAGGAGCGTGCCGGAAACAAGACAATCTCCGCCATCAGATTGAGGAATTCTGTTGTCAGCGGAATATTATCCAACGGCGTCTTCACCGTATGGCTGGATAAATAGTGGCGGATCACCATAAAAAAGAGTAATTCCGTCAGCGAAGCGATAAGCTTTTCACTGCGTAGCGCCGTCTGTGTCGCTTCCCGATTAATCACCGCCACCAGTTTGCCGATGGAGCCGGACCGGTCGTCCTGTGCTTTAAATACGATAACCTGCGGCAAAAAGCTCAACAGCATCTGGCTAATGGTGGTTTTAAAGGTAATAAAACCGCAGGCTAATGCGGTGCTGGTCTCATCTTTGTAAGTCAGCGGCTGCATTTCCTGCACCGGCGCGCGGTAGGCGCTTTGCGCATTTTCATGGGAGGAAAGAACGAATGGACAATCCTGTAAAATAAAAACCATATCGCCTTTTTCAAGACGTAACGCGCTGGAATGCTGGGCGCAATGCAGCCAGCAGTGCCCCTCCATCACCAGGTGATAGCTGGCCTTTCCACTGCCCGAAGTGCCGCCTTTCCACGAGCCGCAATACTTGCCCACATGGAAAACGGAGTTCTCAATGCTCAGATTATCTAATAACCATTCGCTATTTAGCATAGTAAAAAAGAATAAAGAAAGGACGAATGAACAATAATCAACTTTTTATCAGTATTGCTCCCCATGTTCAATAAAAACATACTGATTGTAATTTAACAGGAGGCTAATTATGACAAGAATTACCTTGCAGACCCTGGCAACGGCTCCAGAGGAATCAAAAACTTATCTGGAAAATGCCCAGCGTTCTTCAGGATTTATTCCCAACTTATTACTGGCGCTGTCTAATTCGCCGCAGGCGCTGCAAACATATATAACAGTTGGCGCTATAAATAATAATAACAGTCTATCCGCAGCGGAACGAGAAACGGTGCAATTAATTGCTGCAACTGTCCATGGTTGCGGTTTTTGCGTGGCGGGACACAGCGCAACGGTCGAAAAGAAAAAGATCATGTCTCCGGCCGATTTACAGGCGCTACGCAAGCGGCAGCCGCTGCCAGACCCGCATCTTGAAGCCATTGCCAGCTTCGCCCGCGAAGTCATCGCCACGCGCGGCGCGGTTAGCGAGGCGGCATGGCAGGCGTTTCGCGCGGCGGGTTACGGCGAGCGCCAGGCGCTGGATGTGATCCTCGGCGTCAGCTTGGCCACGCTGTGCAACTTCGCCAATAGCTTGGCGCAAACGCCGCTCAATACCGAGCTAAGTCCGTGGGCCTGGTCCGACTAAATCTGGCCCGTTCTCTGCTGAAGGAGAGTACGCATGCTACATCATTCATTACGCGAGTGGCTTGACGACCGGGCGGCGGAACTCGACCGTTCCAGTGAACTTAGCCACGCGTTATTGCTAAAGCTGGCGCAAGCGAACCTGTTTCGTATCGGGATCGCGCCGGCGCTCGGGGGCAGCGGCGGTACGCTGCTGGATGCGATTGATGCCATTAGCGCGGTGGCCCGCCATTCGCTGACGGCGGCGTTTATGTTTTGGGGACACCGTACCTACATCGACATCCTGACGCAGGCGCCACAGAGCGCGTTATGCGATCGCATATTGCCCGATCTGCTGGCCGGCCAGCTGGCGGGGGCGACGGGTTTATCCAACGCGATGAAATTCCTCTCCGGGCTCGAAGAGCTGCAGATCGGCGGCGTAGCTGACGGGGAGGGGGGCTGGCGGCTCTCCGGGCAGCTTCACTGGGTTACCAATTTACAAACCCGCGGTTTCCAGGCGGTGACGGTTGTTCAGCCTGTTGGCGGCGGTGAACCGTTCATCGCCAGCATCGGATCCGGCCTTGCCGGCGTGTCGCGCTCTGCCGATCTTGCGCTGATGGCGATGCAGGGCAGCGCCACGGCGGCATTGCACTTTGACGATGTCGCGCTGGAAAAAGACGGGGTGATCCATTCTGCCGCCCGGACGTTTTTGCCCGCGGTGCGCCCGCGTTTTCTCGGTTTGCAGTGCGGCATGGCGCTAGGGCTGGCCGAATGTATTCTTGACGAGTGCCGCGACCGATTAAGCGACGGCCATGTGCTGCGCGGGGAATGGCAGACGCTGGCACAGCGCTATCGCCAGATCCGCAGAGACCTTTACGCCGGGGTGGAAAGCCAGCGCTTTGTACAGCAGCCCGGTGAACTGTTCCGGCTACGTATCGGGCTGGTCGAACTGGCGATGAGCGGCATACAGCTGGAACTCATGCTCGCGGGAGGCCGGGCCTATCTATCGCCGCAGGGCGATCGGACCGCGCGCCGCTGGCGCGAATGTGCTTTCCTTCCGCTGGTCACCCCCAGTGTTGTGCAGCTGAAACAGCAGCTGGCAAGGCTGCCGGCATGAGCGTGTTACTGCATGCCAGCCACCTTGAGGTGGGGTATCACCGCGGGCAGGCAACGACCCGCCTGCTGCAGGATTTCAACTTTTCGCTGGCGGAAAATGAAATTGTCGCCGTAGTGGGAGCCAGCGGCGTCGGGAAGTCGAGCCTGCTGCGGATCCTCGCCGGGCTGGAAAAGCCGCTGGCTGGAGAGGTGAGCTACCTCGGCCAGCCGCTGGACGGCCCGCATCCCCACCTTTCGGTGGCTTTCCAGGACCCCACGCTGCTGCCCTGGCGCACTCTGGAACAGAATGTCGCTTTTGGCCTCGATTTCCGCCATCAGCCGCGGCTTGAGGCGCACGAACGTCAGGAACGCGTGCGGCAGGCGATTGCGTCGGTCGGTCTGATTACCCATCTCAGCAAGCTACCGACCCAGCTTTCCGGCGGGATGGCACAGCGCGTGGCGCTAGCCCGATGTCTGGCGCGGCGGCCGAAAGTGATGCTGCTTGATGAGCCGTTTAGCGCGCTGGATGAAGTCACCCGCCATGATATGCAGCGGCTGCTGATCGCCGTGCTGAATCAACACCGGATGTCGGCGCTGCTGATTACCCATGACATTGATGAGGCGCTGCTGGTGGCGGACCGGGTTATTTTGCTGGGCGGCGCTCCGGGCCGCCTGATGGGCGAATGGCGCCCGCAGATCCCGCATCCGCGTGATAATGCGCTGGAGGCGCTCGCTGCCCTGCGGCTGGACATATTGAAGAAACTGCGTGATGTGCGCGCGGATACCGATGCGGAGAAACGCTATGTGCCTGATGTGTGATGCGATGTCGCGCCGCGACTTTCTGAAATTGAGCGCGCTGCTGAGCGCTGGAGCCGCACTACCGCTGGTAATGCAACAGCAGGCGCGCGCCGCCGCTGAACCGGACGCGCCGGTCAGAGTCGGCTATCTGCCGATCGTCGACGCGGCGCCGCTGCTGGTGGCGCACGGGCTGGGCCTGTTCGACAAGGCCGGGGTGAAGGCCGAGCGTCCGGTGATGTTCCGCAGCTGGTCGCAACTGACAGAGGCGTTTATCGGCGGCCGGGTGAACGTGATTCATATGCTTTCGCCGGTAACGATTTGGGCGCGCTACCAGGCGAAGCTGCCGGCCAAAGTGGTGGCCTGGAACCATACCAACGGTTCGGCGCTGACCGTAGCGCCGCAAATTAGCCGCGTCGAAGAGCTGGAGGGGAAAACCGTCGCCGTACCTTTCTGGTACTCAATACACAACGTGGTGCTGCAGCAAATATTGCGCAGCGCCGGGCTGCAGACAGTCACCGGCGCGCCGGGGAAAAAACAGGTTCGCCTGCTGGTACTTTCACCCGCGGATATGGTGCCCGCGCTGGCGGCCGGGCAGATTCAGGGTTTTATCGTCGCTGAGCCCTTTAACGCGCTAGCCGAAACACGCCATGTCGGGCGGATCCTGCGCTTTACCGGCGATGTCTGGCAAAACCACGCCTGCTGCGTGGTCATGATGCACGAAAGCGATCTCAGCATGCGCCCGGCATGGAGCCAGAGCGTGACCGACGCGCTGGTTAACGCCCAGCAGTGGATCCGCCAGCACCGGGCGGAAACGGCCCAATTGCTGTCGCACAGCGATGAACATCGCTATACCCCACACGACGCCGACGTGCTTCGCCAGGTGCTGTTGCCGACGCCAGCGATGCAGGCTAGCTGGCAAAAGGACGGCGCTATCCGCCACGATGCGTGGCACCAGCAGCGGATTGATTTCCAGCCATGGCCGTACGCCAGCTATTTCGCATCGCTCACCGACCAGCTAAAGCAGACGGTGATGGAGGGCAATAGCGATTTTCTCGCCCGACTCAACGGGCAGCAAGTCGCCGCCGATCTGGTAGCGTCGGATTTTGTGCGTCAAAGTATCGTCCGCGCCGGCGGTATGACCGCGTTTGGTCTTCCCGACGGCGAGTTTGACCGTGAGGAAACGATCGCACCATGAAACCGATTTTAATCCGTATTGGCTGGGCGCTGCCTGGTCTGGCGCTGCTGCTGCTGATCTGGGGGGCAATCACTCACTTTGCCGGCGGAATGGCCGGGCTATTCGCGCCGGAAAACGCCTTGCGTAGCCTTCAGGAGATGCTTGCCCAGGGGGAGCTGGCGCGCAATATTGCCATCAGCTTGTCGAGGGTGGCGGTTGGCTTGGGGCTGGCGCTGATCGTCGGTATCCCGTGCGGCTTGCTGATGGGCTGCTCGGCGGCAAGCGAACGCCTGGCGATGCCGGCTCTGCAGTTTTTGCGCATGATCTCGCCGCTCTCGTGGATGCCCGTCGCCGTGATGCTGCTGGGGATCGGCGATCGGCCGATCTGGTTCTTGCTTAGCTTTGCCGCCGTGTGGCCGGTGCTGCTCAATACCGCCAGCGGCGTCAGGCAACTGCCGCCCGGCTGGCTGCTGCTGGCCCGTTCGTTGAGCGCGACGCGCCGGGAAACGCTTTGGCATATTATTCTGCCCGGTGTTCGCGCCCATATTCTCACCGGCGTCCGGCTGGCCATCGGCATCCTGTGGATTGTGCTGGTGCCTTGTGAAATGTTGGGGGTCAGCTCAGGGCTGGGATATGCCATCCTTGATGCTCGCGACCGGCTGGATTATTCCGCCCTGATGGCGGTGATTGTGACTATTGGCGCGATCGGCTTTTTGATGGACTGGCTGGCCAGGTATTTTATCCGTACGGTTAGCGCCTGATCGCCCTTAACCCCCTGCCGAGGGCGAATGTTCTCGGCATGCCGTAGCGTACCAGCCCATCGGCATGGAAATCAGGGACGGTGCTTGCATGGATTGGGTCAGCCCAGCCACCTTGCGGCGTACGCATCTGAACTCGAGGCTGTACCTTCCCACAGATATAGCCCGGCAAGCCTGCTGGACTGACCCCGAACTATCCGCTTTGTGTAAGCAACGGCGCTCTAAACACAGGAAGGCTATTACCATGTTATAACAGCGCTGGAGCTGAAATGACTCTCTTACAGGACCGGCTTTCTGGCGGTCCCTCTGAAACCTGATCAGGCAATAAACCTCTTCGAAACCCTAACTCTTCTGTTAGATACAAGAGAGAGCGTTCCTGTGATAAAAACTCGATTTTAACCTTAACAATTCTAAACATGTTTAACGTTTTTTTAAGAAATGAAATGCTATTAATTTATTGATATTTTATAAAAAATATTTTTTCAGGCTGGATATATAAAAGCGTATGCATGCCATAAGACACTTCATATCGAAGCTACAGTCTTTTTAAACATCGCATCGTGGGGGTCTCTATCCAGAACAGTGTATGGCAGTTTTGATGCCCTGGTTCAGCGATAAGAACAGTGAGCTTAAGTGCGTTGGTTGCGGGGGAAAAAGTAACCCAGGCGTAACCCCAAACAGGTTTTTAAAGACAGTGGCTTATGTAACTTTTTGATTGAAATGGTGCCGATAATAGGAGTCGAACCTACGACCTTCGCATTACGAATGCGCTGCTCTACCAACTGAGCTATATCGGCCCTGCAAGAGGTGTTCACGAGCGTGAATCACGAGGCAAAAGGTTAGAACTTAGCGGGCGATGCGTCAATAGCCAGTGGAATCAACTGCCTATTTTTGCATCGCCCGTTCTCATTTACGCACGAATGGTATCGTCGCCGAAACCAATCCACTTATAGGTGGTTAACGCTTCCAGTCCCATCGGGCCGCGGGCGTGCAGCTTCTGGGTACTGACCGCCACCTCCGCGCCGAGGCCGAACTGGCCGCCGTCGGTGAAGCGCGTGGAGGCGTTCACGTAGACGGCGGAAGAGTCCACTTCATTGATAAAGCGGTTGGCGTTACGCAGGGTGCGGGTCAGGATGGCGTCGGAGTGCTGGGTGCCATGCTCGCGGATATGGGCGATAGCCTCATCCATATCAGCCACCACTTTGACGTTCAGATCCAGCGACAGATACTCGTCGTCGTACTGCTCCGCTTTCACCGGCTCGACCTTCGCCGGGCCGTTCTGCAGCGCGGGGAGGGCGGAAGGGGCGGCGTGCAGGGTGACGCCGCTCTCGGCCATCTGCTTGCTTAACGCCGGCAGGAAGGTGTCGGCGATGTTGCGGTGCACCAGCAGCGTTTCCACGGTATTGCAGGTACTCGGCCGCTGGGTCTTGGCGTTGACGATGATCTTCAGCGCGGGGGCGATCTCGGCGGTTTCATCAACGAAGATATGGCACACGCCAATCCCGCCGGTGATCACCGGGATCGTTGACTGCTCGCGGCACAGCTTGTGCAGGCCAGCGCCGCCGCGGGGGATCAGCATATCGATGTATTTATCCATCTTCAGCATTTCGCCCACCAGCGCGCGATCCGGGCTCTCAATGGCCTGTACCGCGGCGGCCGGCAGACCGCACTCCTGCAGCGCCTGCTGGATCACCTTCACCGTGGCGGCGTTGGTGCGCCAGGTCTCTTTCCCGCCGCGCAGGATCGCCGCGTTGCCGGTTTTCAGGCACAGGGAGGCGACGTCGACCGTCACGTTGGGTCGCGCTTCATAAATCACGCCAATCACCCCCAGCGGGACGCGGCGACGTTCAATACGCAGACCGCTATCCAGCAGCCCGCCGTCGATCACCTGGCCGACCGGATCGGCCAGATTGCACACCTGGCGCACATCGTTGGCGATGCCGCTCAGACGCGCCGGGGTCAGCGCGAGGCGATCAAGCATCGCTTCACTCAGGCCATTGGCGCGAGCTTCGGCTAAATCTTCCGCGTTGGCGCGCAGAATATCGTCGGTCTGCGCTTCCAGATAATCGGCGATCTTTTCCAGTACCTGGTTCTTTTCCCGGCTGGAGAGTAACGCCAGCTGCCAGGAGGCCGCTTTGGCGGCAATGCCCATTTGTTCCAGCATTTTCAGCTCCTTAACGGATGATCATATCATCGCGGTGGACGGCCACCGGGCCGTATTCGTAGCCCAGAATGGCATCGATTTGCTGCGAGTGCTGGCCAGCGATAAGGCGCAGCGCGTCGCTGTTGTAGCGGCTGACACCGTGAGCGATATCGCGTCCTTCGCTATTGCGAATGCGGATCACTTCGCCGCGGGAGAAGTTGCCGCTGACGATTTTGATGCCTTTTGGCAACAGCGAGCTGCCTCTTTCGAGGATCGCCTGAGTCGCGCCCGCATCGACGGTCAGTTCACCGGCCGGCGGGGCGCCGAAGATCCAGCGCTTACGGTTCTCCAGCGGAGACTCCTGAGCGTGGAAGCAGGTGCCCACCGGCAGGCCTTCCATCGCGTGGCCGATGACGTCCGGACGGTTGCCGGCGGCGATAATGGTATCAATCCCCGCACGGCAGGCGACGTCCGCGGCCTGCAGCTTGGTGCCCATGCCGCCGGTGCCGAGTCCGGAGACGCTGTCGCCGGCGATGGCGCGCAGCGCGTCGTCGATGCCGTAGACGTCTTTAATCAGCTCCGCCTGCGGGTTGCTACGCGGGTCGGCGGTGAACAGGCCTGGCTGGTCGGTTAACAGCAGCAGCTTATCCGCCCCGGCGAGGATCGCGGCCAGTGCGGAGAGATTGTCGTTATCGCCCACTTTGATTTCCGCGGTGGCGACAGCGTCGTTTTCGTTAATGACCGGGACGATGCTGTTATCCAGCAGCGCGCGCAGGGTGTCGCGGGCGTTGAGGAACCGTTCTCTGTCTTCCATGTCGGCGCGGGTCAGTAGCATCTGGCCAACGTGAATGCCATAGATAGAAAACAGCTGTTCCCACAGTTGGATCAGACGGCTTTGTCCCACCGCCGCCAGCAGCTGCTTGGAGGCGATGGTGGCGGGCAGTTCCGGGTAACCAAGGTGCTCGCGCCCGGCGGCAATGGCCCCGGAGGTCACGATGACAATACGGTGTCCCATGGCGTGCAGCTGTGCGCACTGGCGCACGAGCTCGACGATATGGGCGCGGTTCAGGCGACGGGACCCGCCTGTTAAAACACTGGTGCCCAGTTTTACCACCAGCGTCTGGCTTTCACTCATGATTCTCTGCCGTTCAAAAGGAATATCGATATCGAGCTGATGTTGTAGCAGGAGTCGGCCCGCTTGCCAACACCCGGGGCGGCGGGCGCGCCATTTTATTGCGCGGGATCGGGCATTCTGGAGAGGGTATGTGACAAAAATATGTCAGATACATTTAAATACTCTTTTTTATAAAAAGTTCCACATTGTCATAAATATTTAATATCCCGGCGTTAAAAAAACTCCTGTTTTTGATGGGCGAGTGCCCGCAATTGAATAGCGCGTATAAATAAATCACCAGGACTGAATAATGAAAAAGAGTACTCTGGCATTAATGATGATGGGCTTTGTGGCTTCAACGGCGACGCAGGCAGCGGAAGTTTATAACAAGAACGCTAACAAGCTGGATGTGTACGGTAAGATCAAAGCCATGCATTACTTCAGCGATTATGACAGCAAAGATGGCGATCAGACTTACGTGCGTTTCGGGATTAAAGGCGAAACGCAGATTAACGATGACCTGACCGGCTATGGCCGTTGGGAATCTGAATTCTCCGGTAACAAAACCGAGAGCGACTCCAGTCAGAAAACCCGTCTGGCATTCGCCGGGGTGAAGCTGAAGAACTACGGCTCCTTTGACTACGGTCGTAACCTTGGCGCCCTGTACGACGTGGAAGCCTGGACCGATATGTTCCCGGAATTCGGCGGCGACTCATCTGCTCAGACCGATAACTTTATGACCAAGCGTGCCAGTGGCCTGGCGACCTACCGCAACACCGATTTCTTCGGTCTGGTGGATGGTCTGGATATGACCCTGCAGTACCAGGGTAAAAACGAAGGCCGTGAAGCGAAGAAACAGAACGGCGACGGCGTTGGTACCTCATTAAGCTATGATTTCGGCGGCAGCGACTTCGCCGTTAGCGCGGCCTACACCAGCTCCGACCGTACCGACGCGCAGAACCTGCTGTCCCGCGGTCAGGGTTCCAAAGCGGAAGCCTGGGCGACCGGCCTGAAATATGACGCCAACAATATCTACCTGGCGACCATGTACTCTGAAACCCGCAAAATGACCCCGATCAGCGGCGGCTTTGCCAACAAAGCGCAGAACTTTGAAGCGGTGGCGCAGTATCAGTTCGACTTCGGTCTGCGTCCGTCCCTCGGCTATGTGCTGTCGAAAGGGAAAGACATCGAAGGGGTGGGTAGCGAAGATCTGGTTAACTACATTGATGTGGGCCTGACCTACTACTTCAACAAAAACATGAACGCCTTCGTGGATTACAAAATTAACCAGCTGAAAAGCGATAACAAACTCGCCATCAACGATGACGACATCGTCGCGCTGGGCATGACCTACCAGTTCTGATTAACCGCAGAACCACCCGCCGCAGCCCTGGCTGCGGCTTTTTTTTAGCGGCGATTCTTCGCCAGATGCAGGGTGTCGCTGTTCATGGTGATCTGCGCGTTATACTCCTTCGGCAAACGGCGCGCCTGGTAGAACGCCGACTCCCAGTAAGGGTTGTCCAGCGAAGAGCGCATCACGCCCTGACTGCTCGAGGCGTGAAGGAAATTATGATCGGTATCGTAAAAGCCAACGTGCATCCCGGCCCGGGTGCGGAAGAAAACCAGATCGCCGGGACGTAAATCGCGCTTATTGACCCGCACGCCCATGTGCAACAGCTCGCGGGTGGTGATCCGCTCCATCGGCAGGTTAAAGCGATCCTTCAGCGTGCGCCAGACGAAACCCGAGCAGTCGACGCCGCTTTGTTCAGTACCGCCCCATTCATAGGGGGTACCCTGCCAGGTGTGCATCTGGTCATGCAGGGCCGCCACCACCGGGATCAGATCGTCCGATCCGCCGTCAATGGTCATATCCGCATGAGATTTTGTGTTCTTTGCCTGTTTCGGTGAGGAGGAGCATCCTGCCAACAACAAAAAAGGAATTAAAAAGAGAGCATGCGTCAGTTTTGGCTTCATATCGTTATTTTCGAAGTAGCAAGCAGACTGCTTTGTTTTATAGCCGATTAAAAAGAACGGCTGAATAAGCCGAGGCCGCCTTTACGTTTATTTACGATTAAAAATAAACAACCAGCCGAGAGATCACCCATAAAAGGCAGTTGTCACTTCCGAACGGCCTGTGCCAGGATTCTGATTAAACATTTGACGAGGCATTCCATGACGCATTACGCCATCTCTGGTGAGACTTTGCCCGGCGCCGCTTTCGACGCGGGGTGGATGACGTCTGCGCCTCATCATTGCTTCACCACGCTCTGCCCACCGCCTCCCCCTCCAGACCGGGTTGTTTTCGGCGCTTAACGCCGTCTTTAGCAGGCGCTTACCTGCCGGTATGACGCTTGATACCTTGTGTTTGACGTTCTGGAGCATGCTATGCACGTTCGCTATTCTCTGCTCGCCTCGCAGGCGACAACGGCCATTTTTGTGCTGCTGTGGGGCAGCGCGGCCATCTTCACCCGCTGGGGACTGGACAACGCTTCGCCGATGGCGCTGCTGGTCTTTCGTTTTCTGATTGCCCTGGTCGCGCTGACGCCGCTGGCCATCGCCCGTCGGCGCTGGCTGCCTGCGCCGGGCACCCGCCTGCAGACAGCGGCCACCGGCCTGATGCTGATTGGCGGCTATTCGGTCTGTTACTTCGAGGCGATGGCTAACGGTGTGACGCCGGGACTTATCGCCACAATCATGGGGATCCAGCCCATCCTCACGCTTTGCGTGGTGGAGCGTCGCCTGCAGGGGCGGCGGCTGTCAGGACTGCTGATTGCCCTGGCGGGGCTGGTGCTGCTGGTGTGGCGCAGCCTGGCGGCCTCGCCGATGGCGATGGTGGGGATCCTGTTTGCGCTAGCGGCTCTGCTGCTGATGACCTCTGGCGCGCTGTGGCAAAAGCGCAGCCGTCAGGCGCCGGCGGATGTCCTGCCGCTGCAGTACGCCGTCAGTCTGGGGTTGTGCCTGCTGATTGCCCCGGTCAGCGGCTTCCAGTTTACCGTTAACGCCGGGTTGATTATTCCGGTGCTGTTTCTCGGGCTGCTGATTTCGGTGGTCGCCCAGCTGCTGCTGTATCGTCTGCTGAGCGCGGGAAATATTGTCAATGTCACCAGCCTCTTTTATCTGGTGCCAGCGATCACGGCGCTGCTGGATTATCTGCTGCTGGGCAACCGGCTGCCGGCGGCGGCGATGGTCGGTATGGTGGCGATCATCGGTGGGATTGTGCTGGTGTTCCGCACCACGAAGGTCAGCGCCGGCTGATGGCGAGCCGGGCGCTGCGGCGTCCGGTTCATTTTCCTGTCATCTTTTTTACGCATGCTCCCGGCAGCTTATTTTGATCAACAAGGGAAAGCAGATGGGCAACACGCTGACGATTTTCGATCTCGACAACACCCTGATACAGGGCGATAGCAGTACGGTCTGGAGCCAGTTTATGGTTCGCGAAGGATTAGCGACGCAGAAGGGGTATCTTGCCCGCGAGGCGCGGCTAATGGCGGATTATGACCGGGGAGAGATGAATATCGCCGATTATGTGGCTCTGATCCAGGCGCCGCTGGCCGGAATACCGAAATCGGACGTTGACGCGCTGGTGGCCCGCTGCGTGCGCGAGGCGATCCTGCCCCGGGTCTATCCGCAGGCGTGGGAGCTCATTCGTCGTTTGCGGGCCGAGGGGGAGCAGATGCTGATTATCTCCGCCTCGGTTAGCCTGCTGGTGCAGGCGGTGGCCGCCGCGCTGGAGATTGATCAGGCGCTGGGCATTGACGTGGCGATGGTCGACGGCGGCTACAGCGGGGTCATTGCCGGGATCCCCAGCTATCAGCAGGGGAAGGTGGCGCGTCTGGCGCAGTGGCGCGAGGCGCATCCGCAGTATGACGGCGAGGTGACTTTCTATACCGATTCCATTAACGATCTGCCGCTGTGCCTGCATGCGGATCGCGTGCGGCTGGTCAATCCTTGTCCGCAGCTGCAGGCGGCGGGTGCCGGATACGGCTGGCCGGTGCTGAGCTGGCGGCTGGAATAGCGGAGCGGATAAATGCTTCTGCGGGTTCAGCTGTTCCAGGCCGGATAAGCTCTGTAGGCCGGGTAAGGCGCAGCCGCCACCCGGCGAAATATCGGCGCAACCGGAGATGTCCCTGCTCGCGCTGCGCTTAGCAGGGCTACCACTCCTGTGTTATTTCCGGGCAGATTGCGCTCCCGGTTAATTTTTCTGCATTCTTTTTTCCATGGGCAGGGAACGTCTCAGCGATGTTGAGGCCGCCAGCACCGGCAGTTTCAGTTGCCCCAGGCTCGGCGGTGATTTGGGGTTGTAGGCCGGGTAAGGCGCAGCCGCCACCCGGCATAAAAGCAGCTCCGTGCCTGATGCCATCGCCCGGCGGCGCAGTTGTTTGCCGGGCCTGGAGACAGTCAGAGCCGGACGAGTAGACCGGATAAGGCGAAGCCGCCATCCGGCGCAAAGGCGCGCTAGCGTCCGCCCTGATACAGCGGCACCGCGGCGCCGCCGATATAACGACGGCGCAGCCAGGCGGAGAGGGTGTCCATGATCATCACCACCGCCACCAGCAGCAGGGTGATAAACATCACCACATCCCAGTTCCACAGGCGCATGTTCTCGGCATAGATAAGCCCAATACCGCCGGCGCCGACGAAGCCCAGCACCGCCGCGGAGCGGGTGTTGGATTCAATCTGATACAGGCTCAGGGCGAGGAAGGTCGGGAACGACTGGGTAAAAATGCCGAAGCGATGCTTTTGCAGGCCGTTCGCGCCCACGGCGGTCAGCCCGCGTCCGGGGGAGCGGTCCACGGCTTCGTGTCCTTCCGCGTACAGCCGTCCCAGCAGACCGGTGTCCTGCATGATGATCGCCAGCACCCCGGCCAGCGGCCCGAGGCCTACCGCGCGCACGAAAATCAACCCCCAGATAGCCATATCGATCCCGCGCAACACATCAAACAGGCGGCGCATCAGCAGAGCGAGGGTCCCCAGCACCATGCCGCGCATGATGTTGCGGGCGGCAAAGAAGGAGAGCAGCAGCGCCAGCACCGTGGCGGTCAGCGTCCCGGCGAAGACGATAGCCAGGGTGATGCCGATTTGCGTGAAGTAATAGCCGAACGGCCAGTTCCAGAAGTCGTGCCAGACGAACATCCGCGCCAGGTAGCGGCCAATCTGCTGCAGACCGGTGGTCAGCTGCTCGCCGCTGATGCCAAACTGCAGAAAAAACCAGACGTAATAGAGCACGCAGGCCAGCGCCACCAGCCCGACGTAGCGCAGGTAGCGCCCCTGGACCTGATAGAGCTGCTTATGCTGCCGACGGCTGGCGGCGATATCCGGTTGCATGTGCCAGACACTCATTTTTTTCCCTCCAGTACCCACAGGCGCAGACGACCGGACAGCATGTCCAGCGCCGACACCACCAGAATGATCAGCAGCAGGGTGATGCTCACCTGATCGTAGCGGTCGAGTTTGATGTTGGTCATCAGCTCCTGACCGATGCCCCCCGCGCCCACCAGCCCGAGAATCGTCGACGAACGGAAGTTGATTTCAAGCCGCATAAAGCCGTAGGAGAGAAACAGCGGTTTCACCTGCGGCCACAGGGCGAAGCGGATTTTCTGCAGCGGCGACGCACCGCAGGCCGCCAGGCCGCGTACCGGTTTGTTTTGCGCGCTCTCCACCGCCTCGTAGAACAGTTTGGTCAGGCTGCCGACGGTGTGCAGCATCAGCGCCAGAAAGCCCGGGATCGCACCGATGCCGAACGCCATGACAAAGATCACCGCCCACGCCAGCTCGGGCATGGTGCGCAAAAACGCCACCAGTACGCGAATGGCAAAGCGCACCGGCGCCGGGGTCCAGGCGTTGTTGGCGGCGAGGAACGCGAAGACGGTGGCAATGGCGACTGCCACCAGCGTCGAGGCCAGCGCCAGCTGCAGGGTTTCCCAGATGAGCGGCAGCTGGATCGGCAGGCGATAGCCCCACCAGGCCAGCGACCCTTTGGTCTGCACATCGGCGAACAGGTTGCCGGCACTCAGAGGCGGAATGGTCTCTGCCATATAGTCAAAGAAGTGGGGCAGCGAGTGCCAGATGGTCAGCAGATTAAATTCTGCGGCGCTGCCGGCGGCAAAATAGAGCGCCAGCAGGAGTAACGACCAGCAGACGGTATCGCGCTTTTGCCGCGAGC
The DNA here is from genome assembly GCF_002806655.1 of Klebsiella sp. K-Nf6. NCBI lineage: Bacteria > Pseudomonadati > Pseudomonadota > Gammaproteobacteria > Enterobacterales > Enterobacteriaceae > Klebsiella > Klebsiella sp. K-Nf6. The sequence continues at coordinate 49,913 of NZ_PIBN01000007.1, forward strand.
GTACCTGCTGGTAATAGCGTTCAAATTCGGTGTGGGTCGTCTTCATGCGTCGGGGATCTTCAACGTAGCGCCGCCGCTCACCCTGGGGGCAAGCAGGCGGCGTTGAGGCAGGATTAACGCGTGCTCACCAGCTCGCGTTTCATGTCGATAATCTGCTGGAAGTCAGCCACGCTGCCCGGACCGATGTGCTGGGTACCGCCCATCGCTTTGATAAAGCAGGCGTGGTCCTCGGTGTCCAGTTTTTTCACTGCCGCCACGACCTTCGCCTTAAAGTCCGCCGGCAGCGCATTGCTCACCAGGATCGGGCCGTTCGGGATCAGCGGCGATTGCCAGATAATGCGGATCTGCTTCATCAGATCCGGATGATCCATGCGAATCAGACGGTTGAACGCGCCGGTGGTGTAGCCGGTGTTGTAATCGCCAACCATCGAGGTCCAGGTGACCGCGCCCGCGAACTGGCCGTTCAGCACGCCGAGGATGTCCTGCTCGTGGCCACCGGAGAAGGTAACGCTGGAGAAGGTATTGTTGTATTTGTTGTCGGCGTTACCGCCAAATTTTTCTTTAAACGCATGGTTAGGGATCAAATAACCGGAAGTGGAGTCAGGATCGGCGAAGCCGAACGCTTTACCTTTTAAATCGTCCAGCGTTTTGTACGGGGAGTCGGCTTTGACGATCACCACGGAGTGATAGCCGCGAGACTGATCTTTATCGTCCACGGCAATGCCGACGATATCCACCGCTTTCGGATTATTGATATAAACCGAGGCGTAAGAGGAGGGGGACATGCTCAGCACCACGTCGACTTTGCCCCCCAGCAGACCCTGGATCACCCCGGAATAGTCGGAAGAGTTACGCAGTTTGGTATCCACGTTCAGCTCTTTATCGAGGAAGGTCTTCACACACTGGTTATCACCGATTTGCTGGGTGGCGTTCTGGCCGCCGAGAATGCCCAGATTCAGCTCTTTCGGCTGCGCTGCCGCCGCCTGCCATGCCATCATCATGCCCGCGACCACTGCGGATAAACGAACTGCGCCAGTCATATATTTTTTCATTATGTTGCCCGTGTGAGTGAAATTAATGCAATTGGCTAACTTCATCGCCGTACAGCTGCTGCAGCACATCCTGCGTCAGCCGGGAGGGGTGATCGTCAAAAATAAGCTGGCCGCTGGCGACGCCGATAACCCGGGTGCAGTAGGCCTTCACCAGCTCTACCGAATGCAGGTTCACCATCACGCTGATGCCCTGCTCGCTAATCTCGCGCAGCACATCCATGATGCGCTGGGTGTTCTTCGGATCCAGCGAGGCGACAGGTTCGTCGGCCAGCAATATGCCGGGGTTTTGCATCAGCGCCCGGCAGATTGCCACCCGCTGCATCTGTCCCCCGGAGAGGTTCTCCGCCCGCTGCAGCGCATGCGGCAGCATGTTCATCCACTCAAGCAGCGCAATGGCGCGCGCCCGATCGGCTTCGGGGAAAATCTTAAACAGCGACTTCAGGGTTGAGGTCTGGCTGAGGCGGCCAAGCAGGACGTTGGTGAGCACGTCGAGGCGCGGTACCAGACAGAAGTCCTGAAAGATCATTCCGCATTGACTGCGCCAGGCGTTGAGTGAGCGGCCTTTCAACTTTGAGACATCGTGTGGCGTACCGACTTCCGGATAACTAAGAATTTCACCGCCGCTGGCGCTGTGCGTGCCATTAAGGACATGCAGGAGCGTCGATTTGCCGGCGCCGGAGCGACCAATGACCCCGACCATTTCGCCGGCGTGCAGGTCAAAGCTAATGCCGTCCAGCACCTTGTGCTGGGCATGATAGGCTTTAGTCAGGTTACGCACGCTTAAGACCTTCCGCTGCAGGCCTGCATCGAGATCGGTGAACGGCTGGAAATCAGTTTCGGCCACCGCGGCAAGAGAGCTGTTCATAAGAGTGTCCAGGTTCGTCATTAACTGGGCACTATTAATAGGTCTTTATATGAAATTTCGATGACGGTATTGCGAACAAACCGTGAACAGGCGGGAAAGGGCGGGGATGACAGGCCGACCGCGCGGCTCGCTGGCCGCTGGCGAAGCCTTGAAAAGCGGCTATGCTTTCGGGGGACGCAGAGGCAGGTGCACCCGTGACGGCAGGAACCCATCGGCAAAACTCGTTTTATCTTGCTAATGAGGTCTGTTTAATCGAATAGATAATGCGTCTGCCTTTGTTTAGCATTCATCATTCCGCAGAATTAACATATGTATAACTATTTTGTGCGGCAGGTTAATCTATTCATTGGTCTTATGTATTGGTGAATCATCCTGGTTATTGCTAATTTCCAGATTTATATTCTTTATTTTTATATAAATTTAGTCTATTTGATAACTCCATCCGGTGCACCATTAAGAATATTCCTAACATAATAGGGCGAAGATCCTGGGTAATATAAAGCACAAGTAAGAATTGAGGGTTATATTGTCAATAACCTCATGAAAATAAATGTCTTTTTCATCTTCTCAAAAATCCGATATTTTCAGTTTTTGTAAATATTGACCCAGGCACGAAATTGATTGCCTGCCCGCGTGTTGACACTCCATAGGAAAAAACTTAAATTCAACCCCATGCCGAAAATAATTAAAATCAAACCCGGCTTATCAAATATTGATAAGTAATGTGTGTCTTATTTAATGGCGATTTATTAAAGGAAGCGAATACGCCAGTTAACTTTGTAGGCCTGGCAAACAGTGAAGTTGTAAAAATGATTACTTCAAGGACTATGAGGTTAAAAACTATATGGAATATAAATGCTGTTCCGATAAGTACATTTGGTCTGCCCATGACTCCTACTTCTATAAAGGGCTATCCGAACTGATTATGGATATCGACGAATTAATTTATCTGTCGTTGGAAAAAATCAGAAAAGATTTTGTTTTTATTAATCTCAATACGGCTTCTTTAAACGAATTTATCAGGCGCGATAGCGAATGGCTATCCGCGGTAAAGGGGAAACAGGTCGTATTGATTGCGGCCAGGAAATCAGAAGCCTTAGCAAATTACTGGTATTACAATAGCAATATTCGCGGCGTGGTATATGTTGGCCTGAGCCGCGATATTCGAAAAGAACTGGCTTACGTAATTAATGGCAGATTTCTCCGTAAAGATATTAAGAAAGATAAAATTACAGACCGCGAAATGAAAATTATCCGCATGACCGCCCAGGGCATGCAGCCGAAATCGATCGCCAGAATTGAAAATTGTAGCGTGAAGACAGTATATACCCATCGGCGCAATGCCGAGGCCAAACTGTATTCCAAAATTTATAAGTTAGTTCAGTAACACCCAGGCAAGTTTGTTTTTTTAAATGGTTCACCGGGACATCATGTCCTTAATTCAACTCAGGATGAAAAAGCGATGAAAAAAAAGGTTCTGGCAATAGCTCTGGTAACAGCGTTTACCGGTATGGGTGTGGCGCAGGCTGCTGATGTAACGGCTCAGGCTGTTGCGACCTGGTCGGCGACCGCTAAAAAAGACACCACCAGCAAGCTGGTTGTGACCCCGCTCGGCAGCCTGGCGTTCCAGTACGCCGAAGGCATTAAAGGTTTTAACTCGCAGAAAGGTCTGTTTGACGTGGCGATTGAAGGTGACGCAACGGCGACCGCCTTTAAGCTGACCTCGCGCCTTATCACTAACACCTTAACCCAGCTGGATACCTCCGGCTCCACGCTGAGCGTGGGTGTGGATTATAACGGCGCCGCGGTCGAAAAAACCGCAGATACCGTGATGATCGATACCGCTAACGGCGTACTGGGCGGCAACCTCAGCGCGCTGGCAAATGGCTACAACGCCAGCGGCCGTACCACCGCGCAGGATGGTTTCACCTTCTCCATCATCAGCGGCACCACTAACGGCACTACCGCAGTGACCGATTACAGCACCCTGCCGGAAGGGATCTGGAGCGGCGACGTCAGCGTCCAGTTCGACGCCACCTGGACCAGCTGATCCTTCTGATGCACCAGCAGGGGGGGCTCCCCCTGCTTTTTTCACGGACGGAATTGTTATGAAAAAGCACCTTCTGGCCCTCGGGCTGCTGCTTGCCGGGGTGTCGCCGGCGCAGGCGCTGGATGTTGGCGATATTTCATCCTTTATGAACAGCGGCAGCAGCACGCTGAGCAAAACGATCAAGAACAGCACAGACAGCGGTCGACTGATCAATATCCATCTCGAACGGCTCTCTTCCCCGCTGGACGACGGGCAGGTTATCCCGATGGATAAACCGGATGAGGTGCTGCTCACCCCCGCCAGCCTGCTGCTACCCGCCCAGGCCAGCGATGTTATCCGCTTCTTTTATAAAGGCCCGGCGGACGACAAAGAGCGCTACTACCGCATTGTCTGGTTCGATCAGGCACTCAGCGATGCCCAGCGCGATAACGCCAACCGCAGCGCGGTAGCGACGGCGTCCGCCCGCATCGGCACCATCCTGGTGGTGGCGCCACGCCAGGTGAACTACCGCTTTCAGTACGCCAACGGCTCCCTGACCAACACCGGGAATGCGACGCTGCGGATCCTCGCCTACGGCCCTTGCCTGAAGGCCGCCGACGGTAAGGAGTGTAAAGAGAATTACTACCTGATGCCGGGTAAATCGCGCCGTTTTACGCAGGTGGACACGGCGAATAAAAAAGGACGGGTTGCGCTTTGGCAGGGTGAGCAGTTTGTTCCCGTGAAATAGACAGTTGTGCAGATGGATAACGACGATGCCTCTACGACGGATTTCCCCAGGACTGAAAACGCAGCTTGCCTTCGGCATGATCTTTTTGTTCGTTCAGCCCGACGCCAGCGCTGCTGCCGTACGTGCCCAGCAGATTGGCGGGGTGATTATTCCGCAGGCCTTCAGTCGGGCGCTGCAGGACGGTATGAGCGTCCCGCTCTATATTCATCTTGCCGGCAGCCAGGACACCCGGGACGATCAGCGGATCGGCAGCGCCTTTATCTGGCTGGACGACGGCCAGCTACGCGTCCGGCAGATCCAACTGGAGGAGAGCGAGGGGAACGCCAGCGTCAGCGAACAGACCCGACAGCAGCTGATCGGCCTGGCCAATGCCCCGTTCAGCGAGGCACTCACCATTCCCCTGACCGACAGCGCGCAGCTGGATCTCAGCCTGCGCCAGCTGCTGCTGCAGCTGGTGGTCAAGCGCGAGGCGCTGGGCACCGTGCTGCGCTCACGCAGCGAAGATATCGGTCAGTCCAGCGTGAACACTCTCAGCAGCAACCTGAGCTATAACCTCGGCGTCTATAACAACCAGATGCGCAATGGCGGGAGCAACACCTCCAGCTACCTGTCGCTGAACAACGTCACGGCGCTGCGGGAGCATCACGTGGTGCTCGACGGCTCGCTGTACGGGATCGGTAGTGGTCAGCAGGACAGCGAATTATATAAGGCCATGTATGAGCGCGATTTCGCCGGCCACCGTTTTGCCGGTGGGATGCTCGACACCTGGAACCTGCAGTCCCTGGGACCGATGACCGCTATTTCGGCCGGCAAGATTTACGGTCTTTCCTGGGGGAACCAGGCCAGCTCCACCGTCTTCGACAGCAGCCAGTCGGCCACGCCGGTGATTGCCTTTTTACCGGCGGCGGGCGAGGTGCATCTCACCCGTGACGGCCGGTTGCTGAGCGTCCAGAACTTCGCCATGGGCAACCACGAAGTGGATACCCGCGGCCTGCCGTACGGTATTTACGACGTGGAAGTGGAGGTGATCGTCAACGGTCGGGTGGTCAGCAAACGCACCCAGCGGGTCAATAAGCTGTTCAGCCGGGGACGCGGCATCGGCGCGCCGCTGGCGTGGCAGGTATGGGGCGGCAGTTTCCATATGGATCGCTGGTCGGAAAGCGGAAAAAAGACCCGGCCGGCAAAAGAGAGCTGGCTGGCAGGCCTCTCGACCTCCGGGTCGCTCAGCACCCTGAGCTGGGCGGCAACGGGCTATGGCTACGACAATCAGGCGGTGGGGGAAACCCGCCTGACGCTGCCGCTGGGCGAGTCGATCAACGTTAACCTGCAGAATATGCTGGCCAGCGACAGCTCCTGGAGCAGCATCGGCAGCATCAGCGCCACGCTGCCGGGGGGCTTCAGCTCGCTGTGGGTCAACCAGGAGAGAACCCGCATTGGCGATCAATTGCGGCGCAGCGATGCCGACAACCGGGCGATCGGCGGCACCCTCAACCTCAACGCGCTGTGGTCGAAGCTGGGGACGTTCAGCGTCAGCTACAACGATGACCGCCGCTACAACAGTCATTACTACACCGCGGATTACTATCAGACGGTCTACAGCGGCGCGTTTGGATCGCTTGGTCTGCGGGCGGGGATCCAGCGCTATAACAATGGCGACAGCAGCGCCAACACCGGGAAATATATCGCCCTCGATCTCTCGCTGCCGCTGGGCAACTGGTTCAGCGCCGGGATGACCCATCAGAACGGTTACACCATGGCTAACCTCTCAGCGCGTAAGCAGTTTGATGAAGGCACCATTCGCACCATCGGCGCCAATCTGTCGCGGGCCATCTCCGGCGATACCGGGGATGACAAAACCCTCAGCGGCGGGGCGTATGCCCAGTTCGACGCCCGCTACGCCAGCGGCACGCTGAACGTCAACAGCGCGGCGGACGGCTACGTCAACACCAACCTTACCGCCAGCGGCAGCGTCGGCTGGCAGGGCAAAAACATCGCCGCCAGCGGACGAACCGACGGTAACGCCGGGGTGATTTTCAACACCGGGCTGGAGGACGATGGTCAGATCAGCGCCAGGGTTAACGGGCGGATTTTCCCGCTCAGCGGCAAACGTAACTACCTGCCGCTCTCTCCCTATGGCCGCTATGAGGTGGAGCTACAGAACAGCAAAAACTCGCTCGACAGTTACGACATCGTCAGTGGGCGCAAGAGTCATCTGACTCTCTATCCGGGCAACGTCGCGGTGATTGAGCCAGAGGTGAAGCAGATGGTCACCGTCTCCGGTCGTATTCGTGCAGAAGACGGCACGCTGCTGGCGAATGCGCGGATTAACAACCATATCGGCCGTACCCGGACCGATGAAAACGGCGAGTTTGTCATGGACGTGGATAAGAAATACCCCACTATCGATTTCAGCTACGGCGGCAATAAAACCTGCGAAGTGGCGCTGGAGCTCAGCCAGGCGCGCGGCGCCGTCTGGGTCGGGGATGTGGTCTGCAGCGGCCTCTCGTCGTGGGCGGTAGTGCAGCAGACAGGAGAAGAGAATGAAAGTTAATGCACTGATGGCGCTGGCGATCCTCGCGCTACTCTGGCCGGCAGCCGCGCTCAGAGCGGCGGTGTCCAAGACCACCTGGTCGGATGCGCCGGCGCGCGAGTTTGTGTTTGTTGAAAACAACTCCGACGACAACTTTTTCGTCACCCCCGGCGGGGCGCTGGATCCGCGCCTGACCGGCGCTAACCGCTGGACCGGCTTAAAATACACCGGTTCCGGCACCATCTATCAGCAAAGCCTCGGCTATATCGATAACGGCTACAACACCGGGCTCAATGCCAACTGGAAGTTTGATATGTGGCTGGAAAACTCGCCGGTTTCGCACCCCTTAACCGGCCTGCGCTGCATCAACTGGTACGCCGGGTGCGATATGGCTACCAGCCTGATCCTGCCGCAAACCACCGACGCCAGCGGGTTTTATGGCGCGACGGTGACCAGCGGCGGCGCGAAGTGGATGCACGGCATGATGTCGGACGCGTTTTATCAATATCTGCAGCAGATGCCGGTCGGCGGCAGCTTTACGATGACCATCAATGCCTGCCAGACCTCGGTGAACTACGACGCCAGCAGCGGTGCACGCTGTAAGGATCAGGCCTCCGGTAACTGGTATGTGCGCAACGTCACCCACACCAAAGCGGCGAACCTGCGGTTGATTAATACCCACTCGCTGGCGGAGGTGTTTATCAACAGCGACGGCGTGCCGACCCTGGGAGAGGGGAACGCCGACTGCCAGACGCAGACCATCGGCAGCCGCGCAGGATTAAGCTGTAAGATGGTCAACTATACCTTGCAGACCAACGGCTTAAGCAACACCTCGATCCATATTTTCCCGGCGATCGCCAACTCGTCGCTGGCCTCGGCCGTCGGGGCGTACGATATGCAGTTCAGTCTCAACGGCAGCTCATGGAAGCCGGTGAGCAATACCGCTTATTACTACACCTTCAACGAGATGAAGAGCTCAGACTCAATCTATGTTTTCTTCTCCAGCAACTTCTTTAAGCAGATGGTGAACCTCGGGATCAGCGATATCAACACCAAGGATCTGTTCAACTTTCGCTTTCAGAACACCACCTCGCCGGAGTCAGGCTGGTATGAGTTTTCCACCTCCAATACGCTGATTATCAAACCCCGTGATTTCAGCATCAGCATTATCTCCGACGAATATACCTCGACGCCGTCGCGCGAGGGGTATGTCGGCAGCGGCGAACCGGCGCTCGATTTCGGCTACATCGTCACCACCAGCGGTAAAACGGCCGCCGATGAAGTGCTGATCAAGGTGACCGGACCGGCGCAGGTGATTGGCGGGCGTTCCTACTGTCTCTTCAGCTCCGATGACGGTACGGCGAAAGTGCCGTTCCCGGCGACGCTCTCTTTTATCACCCGCAGCGGCACGACGCAGACCTACGATGCCGGGTGCGATGACAGCTGGCGGGATATGACCGATGCGCTGTGGCTGACCACGCCATGGACCGATATCTCCGGCGAAGTGGGGCAGATGGATAAGACCACGGTGAAATTTTCGATTCCGATGGATAACGCCATTTCGCTGCGGACGGTAGACGATAACGGCTGGTTTGGTGAAGTCAGCGCTTCAGGAGAGATTCATGTCCAGGCGACGTGGCGCAATATTAACTAAGGCCCTGCTGACGGTGGGCTGCCTGCTGGCAGCGCCGCTGGCGCAGGCGATCTCGGTCGGCAACCTGACCTTTTCCCTGCCGGCCGAAGCGGATTTCGCCAGCAAACGGGTGGTCAACAACAATAAAAGCGCGCGGCTGTACCGCATCGCCATCAGCGCCATCGATCGCCCGGGCGGCAGCGAAGTACGCTCCCGGCCGGTGGATGGTGAGCTGCTGTTCGCCCCCCGCCAGCTGGTGTTGCAGGCAGGTGAGAGCGAGTACTTCAAATTTTACTATCATGGCCCGCGGGATAACCGCGAGCGCTACTATCGGGTCTCGTTTCGCGAAATCCCCACCCGTAACCTGACGAGGCGCAGCCCGACCGGCGGCGAGGTCAGCATGGAGCCGGTGGTGGTGATGGATACCATTCTGGTGGTGCGCCCGCGCGAGGTGCAGTTTAAATGGTCTTTCGATAAGGTGGCCGGGACGGTGAGCAACACCGGTAATACCTGGTTTAAATTGCTGATTAAACCCGGATGCGATTCGACCGAAGAGGAGGGGGACGCGTGGTATTTGCGTCCTGGCGACGTGGTTCGCCAGCCGGCGTTGCGCCAGCCGGGGAACCACTATCTGGTTTATAACGACAAATTTATTAAGATCAGCGATACCTGCCCGGTGAAGCCCCGCCCCGCGGAGTGAGCCTTATCCGGCGGTCGCGCGGCGGGTAAAACGCCGGCTGGCCAGCAGGCTCAGACCGCAGCACAGCAGGTAGTACACCGCGCCGGTGAAGACGAAGATCGCCAGGGGATAGATCTGCACCCGGTTGTTGACCTGGCCGGCCACGGTGGTCAGCTCCGGGACGTTGACGATAAACGCCAGCGACGTGTCTTTCAGCAGGCCGATAAAGATCCCCACCAGCGAGGGCTGAACGTTGCGCAGCGCCTGCGGGAGCAGCACCAGGCGCAGCGTTTGCCCGGGGGCGAACCCCTGGGTCAGCGCCGCCTCATACTGTCCTTTCGGCAGCGACTGCAGCCCGGCCAGCACTGAGTGCATCACCGAGGCGGCGGTAAACCACGCCAGCGCCAGGGTCACGGTCACCGCGCCGGGCAGATCGCCGCCGGTCAGCATCGGCAGCAGATACCACAGCCAGAAGATGACAAATATCAGTGGGATGCCGCGAATAATCTCCGCCCACAGAAACAGCATACGCCGCACCAGCCCGCCGTAGCGCCAGGCCAGGCCCGCCAGCGCAATGCCTCCCGGCAGCGCCAGCAGGGTGGCGCCGATGGCCATCAGCAGGGTCAGCGCCACGCCGCCGGGCTGGCCCTCCGCCAGTCGGCCCCACAGCAGGTAATCGAGGTTATCGGCGATCACCGCCAGATTAGCGTTCATGTTGGGCGCTCCGTTGCAGTTTTCTTCCCGGGCCGAGACGCGTTAGCGCCACGCCCATCGCCACCCCCAGCGCCAGGTACAGCGCGGTACCGACGGCAAACGCCTCCAGCGCGTGCGCGTTATAGCTCTCAATCTGTCGTACCTGATAGGTCAGTTCCGCAAAGCCGATGCCGCTGGCCAGCGATGAGAGTTTCATCAGGTTAAGATACTGGCCGACAATCGGCTGCCAGGCGTTGGCCAGCCCCTGCGGCAGGAGGATAAAGCGCAGCTCCTGCCACGGCGTAAAGCCCTGCGACAGCGCGGCTTCCCGCTGCCCGTGGCTGACGGCGCGCAGTCCGGAGGCGATCTCTTCCACCAGAAAGGCGGAGGTAAAGACCCCCAGCCCCCACATTGAGCAGAGGAACTCCGGCGTCAGCCACCAGACGTTACCCGGCAGAATGGACCAGGCGTGTTCGTCGTTCACCATCTCCTTCACCGCCAGCGGCAGCAGGTTCCAGGCGGCAAAGTACCAGAACAGCAGCTGGACCAGCAGCGGGGTATTGCGAAACAACGAGACCCACGCGGCCACCAGTCCGCGCCCCGCGCGGCCGCCGCCGAGGCGCAGGGCCAGCAGCAGGACCGCCAGCAGGGTGGCGAGCAGGATCCCGGCGACGCTGACCCAGACGGTGGTGAGAAAACCAGAGATAATCCATTGCAACGGCTGCCCGCTCAGGACGCCGTGCCAGTCAAGCATCGGCGTCACGCGAGGCTCTCCTGGTGCAGCGGATCCAGCACCTTCTGCAGAAAACGCCGTGCGCGGGCATGCTGCGGATGGGCGAAAAACTCAGCCGGCGGGGCGACCTCGAGAATGTCGCCGCCATCGATAAACACCACCCGGTCGGCAATTTCGCGGGCAAACTGCATCTCATGAGTCACCACCAGCATGGTGATCCCGCTGTGGGCGAGGGTTTTCATCACCTGCAGCACTTCGCCGATCATCTCCGGGTCGAGCGCCGAGGTGGGCTCATCGAACAGGATAATCTGCGGCGAGGAGGCCAGGGCGCGGGCGATCGCCACCCGCTGCTGCTGGCCGCCGGAGAGCTGCGCCGGCATCTGCTGCGCTTTTTCTTCCAGTCCGACCTGGCGCAGCAGCGCCAGCGCCCGCTCCTGAGCCGCACTTTTCCCCCAGCCGTGGACGCGCTCCAGCGCCAGAGTGATGTTCTCCTGCGCCGTCAGGTGGGCGTAAAGGTTGAACTGCTGGAAGACAAAGCCGACGCGGCTGCGCAGCTGGCGCAAGGCGCTGCCGCTCAGCCGGCTGGTCGGTTTATCATCGATCAGGATCTCGCCGCCGCTTAAGGATTCGAGCTGGTTGATCAAGCGGATCAGCGTCGATTTTCCCGAACCGGAAGGGCCAAGGATCGCCACCACTTCGCCGGGTTCGACCTGCAGGTTGATCGCGTTTAGCACCTGATGATCGCCGTAGCGCTTGGCCACATCACGAAACGTAATGCTGGCGCGCTGCAGACGTGAAAAATCCGCGGCCGGGGCCGCGGAGTGGGAGAGTAAACCCGAGAACATATTATTTCGCTTCTATGGTAAAGGCGCGCGGCTGCGGCGTTTTAGTGGCAGGGCCAAACCAGACATCATAGATTTTCGCGGCTTCGCCGGTTTTCTCCAGCTTCACCAGCTCATCGTTAACGGCTTTCAGCAAGGCCGGTTCGCCTTTCTTCACACCCACGCCAATCTCTTCTTTGCTGAGCAGGTCGGGCAGAATTTTAAACTTGGCTTTATCCGGCGCTTCCGCCAGCAGACCGGCGAGGATGGTGCTGTCCTGGGTGATGGCCTGGACGTTGCCGTTGCGCAGGGCGGTCAGGGCCAGCGGAATATCGTCATAGGAGAGAACGCGAGCCTGCGGGAAACGCTGGTGCAGGGCCTGTTCGCCGGTGGTGCCTTTCACCGCGCCGATGCGCGCTTTGCTGTACTCATCGAGCTTATCCGGAGAACCGGCCGGCACGAGGAACTGCTGGCCGGTGACGAAATACGGCGTCGAGAAATCAATGACCTGGGCACGCTCCGGAGTAATGGTAATGTCGGCGACGATCAGGTCGGCTTTGCCGGACTGCAGCAGCGGAATACGGTTAGCCGGGTTCGTCGCCACCAGCTCGAGTTTGACGCCGAGCGCTTTCGCCAGCGCCTGGGCAAAGTCGACATCGTAGCCGACGATATGGTGGGTTTTGGCATCCACGGAGCCGAACGGCGGGTTGGCGTCGAAGGTGGCGACTTTCACGACGCCGGCGGCTTTGATGTCAGCCAGCTGGTCTGCCTGTGCCTGAGACGCAAGCAGCAGCATACCCAGCGCCAGTGCAATTTTTGTGGTTTTATTGCGCATGTTTTTTCCCCTGAATCCCTGTTTTGTTTTGTGGACATCACGCTCCCACAAATTCCCCGTCGGCGGCAAAGAAGAAAAAATTCTTATCTATAACGAAAAAGAACTTAACAAACCTGTGGGTATTCTTTATGCGCCGCTGGCGTTTACCGGGGCTGTAACGATTGCCGGGCGGTTCCCTCTCCCTCAGGGAGAGGGTTAGGGTGAGGGGAAAGGACCGGGCGTAATATGCGCCAGCCAGGATTGCAAATTCGGAATTAGTATTTCCCGCGCCCGGCCAACTGTGGTTGAAATAGACCCAAGCGATTCGCTTCCCGACAGAGGAGAAAATGAAAGTGGCATTGTGGCAACGATTAACGGGCTGGCTGGCTTTGATGTCCAACGGCGAGGCCGGTCAGCAGGATACCCAGCGCGTCATGGAGGCGATACTGCCGGTGGCCAGCCTCTACGGCGTGGACATTGGCAACGTGGAAACCCGGTGGTTCCGTCATGATAAGACATACTGAGCGACGCAGGACGCGAGAAGCCTACTGGAACGAGGTGTGCTTTGTGTAGCAAGAGACTGCCTGAGGTTGCGGCATCATAGGATGCGCCGCCGCAGCCCAGGCAGTTTTGACCACGCTTATCCCCCCAGATACATCCGCTTAATTTCCGGGTTAGTCAGCATCTCCCGCGCCGCGCCTGACAAGGTGATCCGGCCATTCTCCAGGACATACGCCCGATCGGCGATAGCCAGCGCTGCCGTCGCATTCTGCTCCACCAGCAGCACCGTCATATTCTCTTCGCGCAGTTGCTTAATGATGCCGAACAGCTCGCCGACAATTTTCGGCGCCAGTCCGAGGCTCGGTTCATCCAGCATCAATAACACCGGCTCGCTCATCAGCGCCCGGGCGATGGCCAGCATCTGCTGCTCGCCGCCGCTCATGGTGCCCGCCATCTGATGGCGCCGCTCCTTGAGCCGTGGAAAGAGGGCATACATGCGATCGCGCAGGCGGGTGTAGCCGGCGAGATTATTGTAAGCGCCCATGCGCAGGTTCTCTTCGATGGTCAGGTTGGTAAAGACCCGACGTCCCTCCGGCACCAGCGCCAGCCCGCGGCGCACAATCTGGTGGGTCTGGCTGCGTGAGATATCGTCGTTGAGGAAGCTGACGCGCCCACTGGAGCGCACCAGGTTGACGATCCCGTTCAGGGTGGAGGTTTTACCGGCGCCATTGCTGCCGATCAGGGTGACGATTTCCCGGTCATAGACGTCGATATCGACGCCTTTCAGCCCCTGGATCACGCCGTAAAAGACCTTCAGTTCCCGGGCGTTAAGCATAATTGGCTTCTCCCAGATAAGCGGAAATGACGTCCGGATGCTGGATCGCCTCGGCCATCAGGCCGCTGAACAGCGGCTTACCGTACTCCAGAACCATCACCCGCTCACACAGGCGGTTGACGAAGGGCATATCGTGCTCAATCAGCAGGACGCTGAGTTGATAGTCATGGCGCATGCGGAAGATAAGTTCTGCCAGATCCTCGGTCTCCTTCGGGTTCATCCCGGCGGCCGGCTCATCGAGCAGCAGCAGCTTCGGCGCGGTGGCCAGCGCGCGGGCGATCTCCACTTTGCGCTGGTTGCCATAGCTCAGGTTTGTGGCCTGCATATGGGCGAAGTGGGCGATGCCGATGTCCTCCAGAATGGCCATGGCTTTGGCTTTCGCCGCCCGTTCGGCCGGAAAGTAGCGGCCAATATGCAGCGCCGCCTCCAGCAGCGAGTAGCGGCTGGCGCGGTCGAGTCCGACCATCACGTTCTCCAGCACCGTCATGGAGTTAAACAGACGGATATTCTGGAAGGTACGGGCGATCCCGGCGTTCACCACCTGGTTGGGCTTCAGCCCCTTCAGCGACGTACCCGCCAGGGTGACGTTGCCGCTGGTGGGTTTATAGTTGGCGGTAATGACGTTAAACAGGGTCGTTTTGCCCGCGCCGTTAGGGCCGATAAGACCAAAGATCTCCGCTTCATCAACATGGAAGCTGACGTTGTCGATGGCCCGCAGGCCGCCAAACTGCATGGTGACGTCCTGCACCTGCAGGATAACGTTATTTTCCGCCATAGCTGCTGTTCCTTCTTCCCATCTGCCAAATCTCTTTTTTCCCCAACAGCCCTTCGCGGGCGAAGAGCATGATGATCAGCAACAGCAGCGAGAAGACCACCATTCGCAGGCCCGGATACGCGCCGAGATCGTGACCGAAGAACTGCAGCGGCTGGTCGAGGAAGCGCAGCCATTCGCCGCTGCCGACCACCAGTACGGTGCCGAGCAGGGCGCCGGTAGTGCTGCCGAGTCCGCCGAGGACGATAATAATCAGCAGCTGGAAGGTGAGCATAAAGTCGAACAGCCCCGGGGAAATGGTGGTCAGCAGCGAAGCCAGCAGACCGCCGCCGATCCCTTCGAAGAAGGCGCTGGTGGCGAAGGCGCAGGTTTTGATGCGGAAGGTGTTGACCCCCATGGCGATCGCCGCATCTTCATCGTCGCGAATGGCTTTCATCATCCGGCCATACTTCGACCACACCAGCTGGAGGATCATGCCAGTGGCCAGCAGGGCGAACAGCCCGCACCAGAACAGGAGATGCGGCTGCTGCGGAATATCGTTCAGCCCGATGGCGCCGTTGGTGATTTGCGGGTTGTTAATGGCGAGGATCTTGATGATAAACCCAAAGCCGAGGGTGACGATGGCCAGGTAGTCGCCACGTACCCGGAAGACCGGTACGGCGAGGCACACCGCCAGCGCCGCCGCGCACAGGCCGCTTATCAGCAGGGCAGGGAGGAAGCCCGCGTGCAGGCTGAGGATCCACGGGCTGGGGGCGGCCATTTCAAACATGTCTACCTTGCTGTCGCTGGAGAGGATCAGCAGGGCGGTCACGTAGGCGCCCACTGCCACGAAGCCGTTCGGCTCCAGCGACAGCTGGCCGGTCACGCCGTTGATCAGGTTGTAGCTGACCGCGAGGATCATAAAGATGAAAATGGTACTGATGACGCGAACAATGTAGTCATTGAAAACCACGTTGATTCCGGCCAGCAGCGCGATACAGATGACAATAATGGCCAGGTTGCGCAGTTGCGCCCCGGCGGTCGTCGTCGCGTTGAGCATCAGAAACGGCTCCTTTCCAGACGTTCGTCGCCCATAATGCCGACCGGGCGGAACAAGAGGACCAGAATCAAGAACAGGAAGGCGAAAGCGTCTTTATAGCCGCCCAGTTCGGGGAAGATCGCCACGGCGACCACCTCGGTAAAACCGAGGATAAAGCCGCCCAGCACCGCGCCGGTGACGCTGCCGATCCCACCCAGCACGGCGGCGGCAAAGGCCTTCAGGCCGATAAGCACGCCCATCAGGGGATCGATAGTGGGGTAGCTGATGGAGTAGAACACGCCGCCGAGCGCCGCGAGACTACTGCCGAGGGCGAAGACCAGGGAGATGATCCGGTTGGCGTCAATGCCCATCAGGCGCACGGTGTTGACGTCAAAGGCCACCGCGCGGATCGCCATCCCATAGCGGGTGCGGTACAGCAGCCAGAGGATCGCCAGCAGCAGCAGGACGGTGATCAGCGGCACAATCCACGCCACGTTGGTAATGATGACGCTGCCGAAGGCGCGGGTCTGGTTGAAAAAGTCAGGGGCGGAGAAGAAGCGTGAGCTGCCGCCGAACAGCACGTTAAACAGGTTTTCGAGGAAGAAGCTGACGCCGATGGCGGTGATCAGCATGGAGATTTTCGAGGCCTGGCGCAGCGGACGATAGGCGACCCGGTCAATCAGCATACCAAACAGACCGCACAGCCCGAGGGTCAGGAAAACGGCTACCCCGAAGGGTAGCCCAACTGAAGAAAATAAAAACAGCGTACTAAACGCGCCGACCATCATGACGTCCGCATGGGCGAAGTTGATCAGCCGTAGCACGCCATAAACCATCGTATAACCGATGGCAATCAGGGCGTACATGCCCCCAAGACTCATTCCATTGACCACTTGCTGGAGAAAAATGGCGCCGTCCATTTTGTAGCCTCGTCACAACTTAAGGGTTAACCACGGTACGAAACGCCAGCTTGCCATCTTTCACTTCGTTGATGACCGCGCTGCGAATGGCATCGCCGTTCTGTAACGTCAGCGTGCCGGTCACGCCCTGGAAACCTTTGGTGGCGCGGATTTTTTCATTCACGCAGACCCGATCATGGGGATCGCTGCACTGGTTCATGGCGTTGACGATGACGTTATAGGCATCCGCCGCCATTGCGCCCCAGGTATGGGTCGGCTGCTGGTATTTGGTTTCCCAGGCTTTGATGAAGGTTTCCCCGGCCGGGGTCTGCTCTTTGGCGTTCGGCGAGTAATAATCGGTGGTCATATAGCCGTTGACCGCGTCTTTACCGACATCGAAGAAGACCTGATCCGCGGCCAGACCGTCGCCGCCTACCACCGGTTTGTTGAGCCCCAGTTGTTTAGACTGCACGGCAATCAGCGCCCCTTCGGTGTAGTAGATCGGCATGTAAATCATGTCGACATTCTTCGCCTTGACGCTCGCCAGCTGGGCTTTAAAGTCCTTGCTGCCGCCCGGGGCCTGTACCTCGATGGGAATGGTGCCGCCGTTTTTCAGGAACTGGGTGCGGAACGCTTTCGCCAGGCCGACGGAGTAGTCGTTGCTGCTGTCAAACACGATGGCGGCGGTTTTGGCTTTCAGATCGCGGGAGGCCAGATTGGCCCCGACCACCCCCTGGAAGCTGTCCGAGAAGCAGACCCGGCTGACGTACGGATGGTTACGGGTGACGCGGTCGTTGGTGGCGGTGGAGGAGACCAGCGGCGTTTTGCTGTCGTCGGCGATTTTGGTCATCGCCAGGGTGTTGGAGGAGGTGACTTCACCGATCACAGCATCCACTTTATCGCTGGAGACCAGCCGCTGCATGGCGTTGGCCGCTTCGACTTTGTCGCTTTTATCATCGATAACGATAAGCTTAATGGTATCGCCATTTTTTAACGTCGGGGTGATGGCCTGAATAATGTCCAGCCCTTTCTGCGACGGCTGGCCGTAGCCGCTGAGGGCGCCGCTCAGGGGTAATACCACCCCGATTTTAATTTCCGCTGCCTGCGCGCTGCTGGCACCGACCAGCGCGGCAACCAGCGTGGCCATTAAAGACGCTTTCCCGGAAAACGATTTCATTGGTATTTCTCCGTCGGTCGATTATTTATCTTTAACCATCAATGACTGCATAACATTGAGGAATAATTCGCCAGCGTATTCGGTGAATTATTGGCTGTTATGTTGAATAGATAACGAGATATATACCCTAAATAATTCGCGTCGCATGAAGGCGGCAAGTGAGCGAGTCCCCAGGCGCTTACAGAAGTCAGTGACTGGGGGGAGAGAACGCCGCCAACGCACATGCAACTTGAAATATGACGGATATTGTTAATGCGCTGATTTACCTTACAACGTCCGTTTCGTTTTTACTCATGCAATATTCTTATTACCTGCAGGGAAGGGCATAGGGCTGGCGACAACACGGTTTTTGGTACAGTGAACGCATTTTATCGGCGGGCGGCTGACGCCTTACCCAGTCTGGGAAATAGGCCATATAAACCGGTTGAACGGTTTGCGCAGGCCCGCGCAAGCGAAGCGTCGCCGGGCAATTTCAGCGCGCACCCGAATATAATATTCAGGTGCGCCAGGTCATATTGAAAATCTATTCTGCTGCTCACGTGACTTATTATTTTAAAGGGGTCAACGGTTTTATTTTCCCATGCAGCGCTGGATTATCACTTTCATCTTTTAACTGCACGCCGGTGACGCGGCGTAAAAAAGCCTGCTCCAGCAGCCAGGCCAGTTTAAAGGCGGCGGCGTCATGGCTTAATCCCTCCGGACGAATATTGGAGATACAGTTGCGCTCAGATTCCAGACGCTGACGATGGGGCTGCCAGGTAAGGTAGACGCCGAGGCTGTCCGGCGAGGAGAGACCCGGTCGTTCGCCAATCAGGATCGCCACCGCGCGGGCTTTCAGGGTTTCGCCAATATCATCCCCCAGCGCCACCCGCGACTGATGCGCCAGCACTACCGGCGCCAGGCCGATACCCAGCGTCTGCAGATAGGGCAGCAGGGCGCGGATCAATGGCACCGCCTGGCGCTCTACCGCCCAGGAAGAGAGGCCATCGCCGATCACCAGCAGCAGATCGGCGGGGCGGACGCCGCTGGCGGCGAGGTCGGCGCGGCTTTCGTCGGCGAGCTGCCGCCCGAGATCCGGACGCCGCAGATAGGTGTGACGGTCCGGCGCGGCGCTGTGCACCGTCAGGGCGTCGAGGCCGAGCGCCGCCAGCGGCGCCACCAGCTGCTGGCTGGCGAACGGCTGATGAATGGCATCCCGCGCTCTGGCGTGGGCCAGACCAAAGTTGAGGACTTCGCGGGTCGGCAGGCTGGCGCCGCTGCGCCCCAGGGCGATCCGCGCATCGGTAAATTCACGCAGCGGGTTCCAGGCATCGGGACGGTTCATACGGGGGCTCCTTGCGGCAGGACGGACAACAGCGGATGGCGGGCGTCGGTGAGCCGCAGCGCGCCGTGCGGATCGATAATCTGCATCTTCGCCAGCCAGTCGGCGAACTCCGGGGCATGCTTTAAGCCCAGCAGGCGACGGGCGTACAGCGCGTCATGGAACGAGGTGCTCTGGTAATTGAGCATGATATCGTCCGCTCCGGGCACGCCGATCAGGAAGGTGAGCCCGGCGGTGCACAGCAGAGTCAGCAGGGTGTCCATATCATCCTGATCCGCTTCCGCGTGGTTGGTATAGCAGACGTCGCAGCCGATCGGCAGGCCCATCAGCTTGCCGCAGAAATGATCCTCCAGCCCGGCGCGAATAATCTGCTTGCCGTCGTAGAGGTACTCCGGACCGATAAAGCCGACCACGGTATTGACCAGTAGCGGTTCAAAGTGGCGGGCGACCGCGTAGGCCCGCGCCTCACAGGTCTGCTGGTCGACGCCGTGGTGGGCGTTGGCCGACAGGCAGCTTCCCTGGCCGGTCTCAAAATACATCACATTGTTGCCGAGGGTACCGCGCCTGAGGCTGAGGGCCGCCTCGCGGGCCTCCTGCAGCATGGCAAGATTGATGCCGAAGCCGCTGTTGGCCGCTTCGGTTCCGGCTACCGACTGAAACACCAGATCCACCGGTGCGCCGCGCTCAATCAGCTGCAGCGTATTGGTGACATGGGTCAGAATGCAGGACTGGGTGGGAATGGCGAAGCGCTGAATAATATCGTCCAGCATGATGTTCAGCTGCGCCAGCACCGGTAAGCTGTCGCTGGCCGGGTTGATGCCAATCACCGCGTCCCCGGCGCCGTACAGCAGCCCGTCGAGCATACTGGCGGCGATGCCTTTCAGATCGTCGGTGGGATGGTTGGGCTGCAGGCGTACGCTGAGGTGGCCGGGCAGGCCGATGGTGTTGCGAAAGCGCGTCACCACCTGGCATTTGCTGGCGGCAAGGATCAGATCCTGATTGCGCATCAGCTTACTGACCGCCGCCGCCATCTCCGGGGTGATGGCGCGGGCGACCCGCTGCAGCGTGGCGGTATCGGTGGCATCATCCAGCAGCCAGTCGCGAAAATCGCCGACCGTCAGGTGACGCAGGGCGGCAAAGCCCTGCGCATCATGGGTGTCGAGGATCAGGCGGGTCACTTCATCCTGCTCGTAAGGGATGAGCGGGTTGTCGAGAATGTCGGTCAGCGGCACCTCGGCGAGGGCCATTTTCGCCGCCATCCGCTCTTCGGCTGAGGTGGCGATAACCCCCGCGAGGGCGTCGCCGGAACGAGCCGGCGACGCCCTCGCCATCAATGTTTTCAGACTATCAAAGCGCCATACCTGGCCCGATAGCGTGGTTTTATACATGCCGCCTCCTCAGGAGACCGTGCGCAGTTGAGGATCCACTGGCGCCCGTTCACGGGCTGCTGCGGTTTTGCGGAACCACAGGTAGCCGCCGAGCATCATCGCCGCGAAAATCAGCGCCAGCAGCAGGTTATACCAGACCATCGCCACCAGGCAGATCACCGCCATGCCGAGGGCAAAGGCCGGCGCCAGCGGGTAGAGCGGGGCGCGGAACGGACGGATCAGCTTCGGCTCGCTACGGCGCAGTTTGAACAGCGCCGCCATGGAAGTGATATACATAACAATAGCCCCAAATACCGACATGGTGACGATACAGGCGGTCAGCGGCATGCCGCTGATGGTGATCAGCGAGTCGGAGAAGATCGCGGCGATACCGACCACGCCGCCGGCGAGGATCGCCAGATGCGGGGTACGGGTGCGGCGGTTGAGGGTCGCCAGCCCGGCGGGCAGATAGCCGGCGCGGGCGAGGGAGTAGATCTGCCGCGAATAGCCCATAATGATCCCGTGGAAGGAGGCGACGAGGCCAAACAGCCCCAGCCACACCAGCATATGCAGCCAGCCGCTGCCATTGCCCACGACCGTCTTCATCGCCTGGGGCAGCGGATCGTTAATATTGGACAGCGCGCGCCAGTCGCCGACGCCACCGGCGAAGACCATCACGCCGATCGCCAGCACCGTCAGCGTCAGAATGCCGCCGCCCAGGGCGCGCGGAATGGTGCGCTGCGGATCTTTGGCCTCTTCGGCCGCCATGGAGGCCCCTTCAATGGCGAGGAAGAACCAGATAGCGAACGGAATGGCGGCGAACATCCCCGGCAGCGCCAGGCCGCTGAAGCTTTCCGCGCCCGCCCAGCCGTTAGTGGTGAAGTGGCTCCAGGAGAAGCCGGGCGCGACCACGCCCATGAACACCAGCAACTCGAAGATGGCCAGCAGGGTGACGATCAGCTCGAAGGTGGCGGCAATGCCGACGCCGAGAATATTGAGCGTCATAAAGATCACGTAAGCGCCGCAGGCGACCCATTTCGGATCCAGCGCCGGAAACTGCACGTTGAGGTAGGCGCCGATGGCCATGGCGATGGCCGGCGGGGCGAAGACGAATTCAATCAGGGTGGCAAAACCAGCGATAAAGCCGCCGGTGGGCCCGAAGGCGCGGTAGGCGTAGGCGAAAGGGCCGCCAGCGTGCGGGATGGCGGTGGTCAGCTCGGTAAAGCTGAAAATAAAGGCGCAGTACATCGCGGCGACCGCCAGGGCGACGACCATAAACCCCATCGTGCCCGCCTGTGACCAGCCGTAGCTCCAGCCGAAGTACTCCCCGGATATCACCAGTCCGACGGCGATCCCCCATAAACGAAAACTGCCGAGCGTTCTTTTTAAGGTGGTGGTTTGCTCTGTCATACGTGTTGCCTCGCCAGATAGAAAGGTTCTGAACGACAGGCTGCAAAGAGAGTGCCAGAACGTTGTCTGTCGCGAGGAGGCGTCAGTCCGTGGCGCGCCCGCCGGCGCTGCGCAAAAATGGGGCAGGCTGCACGCTGTCGGCGCGTGCTCTGGTGCAGCGGCTTTGCTTTTTCCGCGGCGTCACGGTATAACTCTTCTTCTTTTGGATGTTTAGATGTCTATACGTTTATACGCATCATGACCCGGGCAAGCGGGCTGGCGTGAGAAAATAAAATGCAAAGCACAACACAACAACAAGGTGGGCAACTGAAGCGCACCATGAAAACGCGCCATCTGATCATGCTGTCGCTCGGCGGCGTGATTGGCACCGGCTTATTCTTTAATACCGGCTATATCATCTCTACCACCGGCGCGGCTGGGACGCTGCTGGCGTACCTGATTGGCGCTCTGGTGGTTTGGCTGGTGATGCAGTGTCTCGGTGAACTGTCGGTGGCGATGCCGGAGACCGGCGCCTTCCACGTTTACGCGGCGCGCTATCTTGGCCCGGCGACGGGTTATACCGTGGCGTGGCTCTACTGGCTGACGTGGACGGTGGCGTTGGGGTCGAGTTTTACCGCGGCGGGCTTCTGCATGCAGTACTGGTTCCCGCAGGTGCCGGTCTGGATCTGGTGCGTGGTATTCTGCGCAGTGATCTTCGGCCTTAATATCATTTCGACGCGCTTCTTCGCCGAAGGCGAGTTCTGGTTCTCGCTGGTGAAAGTGATCACCATCATCGCGTTTATTATTCTCGGCGGCGCGGCCATTTTCGGCTTCATTCCGATGCAGGATGGCTCCCCGGCGCCGGGCCTGCATAATATCACCGCCGAAGGCTGGTTCCCGCACGGCGGCCTGCCGATCCTGATGACCATGGTGGCGGTGAACTTCGCCTTCTCCGGAACGGAGCTTATCGGCATTGCCGCCGGGGAAACGGAAAACCCGCATAAGGTCATTCCGGTCGCCATCCGCACCACCATCGCCCGGCTGATTATTTTCTTTATCGGCACCGTGTTTGTGCTGGCGGCGCTGATCCCAATGCAGCAGGCGGGGGTGGAGAAAAGCCCCTTCGTGCTGGTGTTTGAAAAGGTGGGCATCCCTTACGCGGCGGACATTTTCAACTTCGTGATCCTGACGGCGATCCTGTCGGCGGCTAACTCCGGCCTGTACGCTTCCGGACGGATGCTGTGGTCGCTGTCGAACGAGAAGACGCTGCCGGCCTGCTTTGCCACAGTCAATAAACGGGGCGTGCCGGTGACCGCGCTGTCGGTGAGTATGCTGGGTGGCGTGCTGGCGTTGTTCTCCAGCGTGGTGGCGCCCGATACGGTGTTTGTGGCGCTGTCGGCGATCTCCGGCTTTGCGGTGGTGGCGGTGTGGTTGAGCATCTGCGCCTCACACTTTATGTTCCGCCGCCGCCATCTGCAGCAGGGTAAGGCCCTGGGCGATCTGCAGTATCGCGCTCCCTGGTATCCGGTGGTGCCCGTTCTGGGCTTTGTGCTGTGCCTGGTGGCCTGCGTGGGCCTCGCCTTTGACCCGAGCCAGAGAATTGCGCTGTGGTGCGGGATCCCCTTTGTGGCCCTGTGCTATGGTGCCTGGTATCTCACTCGTTCACGGAATATGACTCAGGAGTCCCAACATGTCGCAGACTAATCCGTTCACTGCCCTTCTGGCCGCCCAGCCTTATGTCCTGCTGGACGGCGCTATGGCCACCGAGCTGGAGGCCCGCGGTTGCGATCTGGCCGACAGCCTGTGGTCGGCGAAAGTGCTGCTGGAGAACCCACAGCTGATCCGCGATGTGCATCTCGACTACTTTCGCGCCGGGGCGCAGGTGGCGATCACCGCCAGCTATCAGGCCACTCCCGCCGGCTTTGCCGCGCGCGGGCTGGATGATGCGCAGTCCCGGGCGCTGATCGGCAAAAGCGTCGAACTGGCGCGCAAGGCACGCGAGGCGTACCTCGCCGAGAACCCGCAGGCTGGCACGCTGCTGGTGGCCGGTTCGGTAGGGCCGTATGGCGCGTTTCTCGCCGACGGCTCGGAGTATCGCGGCGATTATCAGCGCAGCGCGGCAGAGTTCCAGGATTTCCACCGCCCGCGCGTCGAAGCCCTTCTGGATGCGGGCGCCGACCTGCTGGCCTGTGAAACCCTGCCGTCATTTGCTGAGATCCAGGCGCTGACGGCCCTGCTGCAGGACTATCCCCGTGCCCGCGCCTGGTACTCTTTCACGCTGCGCGACGCCGAACATCTCAGCGATGGCACGCCGCTACGCGAGGTGATGGCTGCCCTGGCGGATAACCCGCAGGTGGTGGCGGTGGGCATCAACTGTATCGCCCTGGAAAATACGCCCGCGGCGCTGGCGCATCTGCACAGCCTGACGGCCCTGCCGCTGGTGGTCTATCCTAACTCCGGCGAACATTATGATGCGGTGAGCAAGACCTGGCACCATCATGGCGAAGCCTGCGCCACCCTGGCGGATTATCTGCCGCAGTGGCTGGCGGCCGGGGCGAAGCTGATTGGCGGCTGCTGCCGCACCACGCCGAAGGATATCGCCGCGCTTAACGCGAAGCGCTGAGTTTTGTGCCGGGTGGCGCTGCGCTTACCCGGCCTACACATTGCGCGATCCGTTGCCGGCACCCGGCGCCAACCCACCGCACAAAACCAACTATCCTTTCCCGCTTTTGTTCTAAAAACGATTCGCTATTAGCCAGAATTTTTAATTACTTCATCTGCATCCTGATGCCGGAAATACTGCACCTATAACAACTCAGGGGAAGCAGACACTATGGCATTCACATCGCGAATTACTCTTCTGGCGGCGCTGGCCGTCGCCGCCTTCCAGGCGCAGGCGGTCAACGTGACCGTGGCGTATCAAACCTCCGCTGAGCCGGCGAAAGTCGCCCAGGCGGACAATACCTTCGCCAAAACCAGCGGCGCGACCGTCGACTGGCGGAAATTTGACAGCGGCGCCAGCGTGGTGCGCGCCCTGGCCTCCGGCGATGTGCAGATCGGCAATATCGGCTCCAGCCCGCTGGCGGTGGCCGCCAGTCAGCAGGTGCCGATCGAAGTGTTCCTGCTCGCCTCAAAGCTCGGCAACTCCGAAGCGCTGGTGGTGAAAAAGAGCATCACTAAACCGGAAGATCTGATCGGCAAGCGCATTGCCGTGCCGTTTATCTCCACCACCCACTACAGCCTGCTGTCGGCGCTCAAACACTGGGGCATCAAGCCGGGACAGGTGCAGATTATTAACCTGCAGCCGCCAGCGATTATCGCCGCCTGGCAGCGCGGGGATATCGATGGCGCTTACGTCTGGGCGCCAGCGGTTAACGAACTGGAAAAAGAGGGCAAGGTGCTGACCGATTCCGCGCAGGTTGGGGAGTGGGGCGCGCCAACCCTCGACGTCTGGGTGGTCCGTAAGGACTTCGCCGAGCAGCATCCGGAGATCGTCAAAGCCTTTGCTAAAAGCGCCATCGACGCCCAGCAGCCCTACATCGCCAACCCGGAAACATGGCTGAAACAGCCGGACAACATCAGCAAGCTGGCGCGCCTGAGCGGCGTGCCGGAAGCCGATGTTCCGGGGCTGGTGAAGGGGAACACCTATCTGACCGCCGCTGAGCAGGCGCAGGCATTGAACGGCCCGGTCAATCAGGCCATCGTCGATACCGCGCGCTTCCTGAAAGAGCAGGGCAAAGTGCCTGCGGCGGGAACCGATTATCGTCAGTACGTCACTGACCGTTTCGTGAAGTAAAGGAGGCGGCGATGCTGCAAATCTCGCATCTTTCCGCCGACTACGGCGGTAAACCGGCGCTGGCGGATATCAACCTGACGCTGGAGAGTGGGGAGCTGTTGGTGGTGCTGGGGCCCTCGGGCTGCGGTAAAACTACCCTGCTGAACCTGATTGCCGGATTCGTGCCCTATCAGCACGGCAGCATCACCCTCGAAGGTCAGCGGGTGACCGGGCCGGGCGCAGAGCGCGGCGTGGTCTTCCAGAATGAAGGCCTGCTGCCGTGGCGCAATGTGCAGGATAACGTGGCGCTGGGCCTCCAGCTGGCGGGCGTGGATAAAGCGCAGCGCCGGCAAGCGGCGGCGCAGATGCTGAAGAAGGTCGGCCTCGAAGGGGCGGAAAAGCGCTTTATCTGGCAGCTGTCCGGCGGTCAACGCCAGCGGGTGGGTATCGCCCGGGCGCTGGCGGCGAATCCGCAGCTGTTGCTGCTGGATGAGCCCTTCGGCGCGCTTGACGCCTTTACCCGCGAGCAGATGCAAACGCTGTTGTTGACGCTCTGGCATGAGACCGGCAAACAGGTGCTGCTGATCACCCATGACATTGAAGAAGCCATTTTCATGGCGACCGAGCTGGTGCTGCTGTCGCCGGGGCCGGGTCGGGTGGTGGAGCGGCTGCCGCTTGATTTCAGCCGTCGTTTTGTCGCGGGAGAACCCTGCCGCAGCATCAAATCCGACCCGCGCTTTATTGAACAGCGGGAATACATTCTGAGCCGGGTGTTTGACCAACGGGAGGCTTTCTCATGAGCGTGCTACTGAACGACAAACCGCGTCAGTCGACGCTGAAGTGGCGCTGGCCGCTCTCCCGTCAGCTCACCCTCAGCGTGGCGACCCTGGCGGTGCTGCTGGCCGTCTGGTGGGCGGTCGCGGCGCTGCAGCTGATTAGCCCGCTGTTTCTGCCGCCGCCGGGCCAGGTGCTGCAGAAGCTTATCACTATCGCCGGGCCGCAGGGTTTTATGGATGCGACGCTCTGGCAGCATCTGGCGGCGAGCCTGACGCGGATCGTCATCGCCCTGCTGGCGGCAGTGCTTATTGGCGTCCCAGTGGGGATCGCCATGGGGCTCAACCCGACGGTGCGTGGGATCCTCGATCCGCTGATCGAACTCTATCGTCCGGTGCCGCCGTTGGCCTACCTACCGCTGATGGTGATCTGGTTTGGCATCGGTGAAACCTCGAAGATCCTGCTGATCTACCTGGCGATTTTCGCCCCGGTAGCGATGTCGGCGCTGGCAGGGGTAAAAAGCGCGCAGCAGGTGCGCATTCGCGCCGCCCGTTCGCTGGGCGCCAGCCGGGCGCAGGTGCTGTGGCTGGTGATCCTCCCCGGCGCGCTGCCGGAGATCCTCACCGGGCTGCGCATTGGTCTCGGGGTGGGTTGGTCAACGCTGGTGGCCGCTGAGCTGATCGCCGCCACTCGCGGGTTAGGGTTTATGGTGCAGTCTGCTGGCGAGTTTCTCGCGACCGATGTGGTGCTGGCGGGGATCGCGGTGATTGCCATTATCGCCTTTTTACTGGAACTGGGTCTGCGCGCGCTGCAGCGGCGCCTGACGCCCTGGCATGGAGAAGTACAATGAGTGAACGTCTGAGCATTACCCCGCTGGGGCCGTATATTGGCGCGCAGGTGACCGGGGCGGATTTAACCCGTCCGCTGAGCGACAACCAGTTTGAACAGCTGTATCACGCGGTACTGCGTCATCAGGTGGTGTTCCTGCGCGAGCAGAATATCACCCCGGCGCAACAGCGCGACCTGGCGCTGCGGTTTGGCGACCTGCATATCCATCCGGTCTACCCTCACGCCCCTGGCGTGGAAGAGATTATCGTCCTCGATACCCACAACGATAATCCCCCGGACAATGACAACTGGCATACCGATGTCACCTTTATCGATACGCCGCCCGCTGGCGCCATTCTGGCGGCGAAAGAGCTGCCGACAACCGGCGGAGACACCCTGTGGACCAGCGGCATCGCCGCCTGGGAAGCGCTGTCAGAACCTTTCCGGCAGCTGCTGAGCGGCCTGCATGCCGAACACGATTTCCGCAAATCGTTCCAGGAGTATAAGTACAACAAGACCGAAGCCGAGCATCGGCGCTGGCAGGAAGCGGTGGCGAAGCATCCGCCGCTGCTGCATCCGGTAGTGCGTACCCACCCGGTGACCGGCAAGCAGGCGCTGTTCGTTAATGAAGGGTTTACCACGCGAATTGTCGAGGTAAGCGAGAAAGAGAGCGCGGCGCTGCTGAATTTCCTGTTTGCCCATGTGACTAAACCGGAGTTTCAGGTGCGCTGGCGCTGGCAGCCGAACGATGTCGCTATCTGGGATAACCGGGTGACCCAGCATTACGCCAACGCCGACTATCTGCCACAGCGGCGGATCATGCACCGGGCGACGATCCTCGGCGATAAGCCGTATTACCGGGCGGGGTAATGCTTGTAGCCGGTTAAGGCATCAGCCGCCCTTTTTCGGGCTACCGATCCGCCGGAAACGGTGAACCGTAGCCCGGCTAAGGCGCAACGCGCCGCAAGCCGGGAAAAGCGTTTATGCCGATTTTTGCGCACCCAGATGCGCGCCAATATAGCGCTGATAGCGATTGGCCTTCAGGTAGGTGAGATCCACCAGCACCAGACCATCCACGCAGTTATTGAAATCCGGGTCGCTGCCGAAATCGATAAACTGCACGCCGCCCGGCTCGCACACTTCCGAGTACTGCTTATACAGCGGTGGGATCGCGCAGCCGAGATTGCCGAGCAGGGACTTCAGCCGGGCCAGGTCGTCGTTGTAATCCTGCCCGCCAAACTGCGCCAGCACGTCGGGCAGCGATGCCGGATAAGGTCGACGCGACTCCGCCAGCGGATGCGTTGCCGGGAACCACAGCCGGTAGAACGCCACCAGCAGATCGCGGGCGGCGGGCGGCAACCCGCCAGAAATCGACACCGGACCAAACAGATAGCGATAGTGCGGATAGCGCGCCAGATAAGCGCCGATGCCGGACCACAGATAATCCAGCCCGCGACGCCCCCAGTAGCGCGGCTGGATAAAGCTGCGCCCCAGCTCAATGCCATGCTGCAGGACATCGTCCATCCGCCCGTCGTAATGGAACAGGCTGTAACTGTAGATCCCTTCCAGGCCGCGCTTTGCCAGCTGGATGGCCGTCGGCATAAAGCGGTAAGCGCCGACGATTTCCAGATCGTCTTCATCCCACAGGATCAGATGCAGATAGTCATCGTCATACCCGTCGATATCCCGCCGTTTGCCGCTGCCTTCCCCGACCGCGCGGAAGGCGATTTCCCGCAGACGTCCCAGCTCGCGCAGCAGCGGCGCTTCCTCCTGGCCGTTGCGCTGCCAGAGGTAAATCATTTTGCCGTCGGCGGTACGGCCCAGGCATTCGGCCTTGTTCAGCTCACGTTTGAGCCGCGCCCGATCTTCCGGGCGGGCGATGGCGCTTGCGGTTTTGAACTGCCCCGGCAGCCCTTTGCGCAGCTGTTCAAGATGCTGATAGCAGCGGCCGGTAAGATCGCGAGCGCTGGACTGCGCATCGAACCAGTTCGACCAGGGGATCTGCTGGCCGATGCGCACCGGCAGGCTGCTGTTGCGCCGGCGAAACATCTGCTGCATCAGCAGGAGCAGCGGCAGGTTGTCTGATATCAGCGTGCTGGCATAAAACAGGGCGCTGTTGTGGGCGTTAATCCATGCAGGCAGCAGCGGGGCGCGATATTTTGCCGCCAGCTTAATAAAACCGGAGTGCCATTTTCTATCGCGGATACCGCGGCGGGTCAGACGGGAGACTTCCCCCGCCGGGAAGAAGATCAGCACCCCGCCGGCCTGCAGCTGGTGATCCATCTGCTGCAGCGCCGCTTTAGCGGTGCGGCCATGAATGTTATCCACCGGGATAAACAGCGAGCTCAGGGGCTCAAGGTGGGTGAGCATGCGGTTGGTGACCACTTTGACGTCGCGGCGCACGCGGGATACCGCATACAGGAGCGCCAGGCCGTCGAGGGTGCCGGTGGGGTGGTTGGCGATAATGACCAGCGGGCCATCTTCGGGGATTTGTTCGAGATCGTGCGCCGGGATGGCACAACGGATATTGAGGTATTCCAGTACCTGTTCGACCGTATCAAGCCCCTTCAGGTGGCGATGACGATCGGCAAATTGTTGAAACTCTTCCTCATGAAACAGCTTTTTTAACAGTTTCTTTTGCCAGGGGGCGGGCCTCGCCTGAGGCCACAGGTCATCGAGTACGTTGTCGAGACTAAACATAGTGGCTCCTCCTCCGTCCTGCCCAGACAGTAGAAGGTGGAGATGTCGTTCAGATTACAGTTGAGTGAAGTTTCGGTCGCAGCGGGGAGGTTTCCCGGATAGCGGCTAACGCCTCATCCGGGCTACGGTTGGCGCCGATTTGTAGCCCCGGTAAGCGTCAGCGCCACCGGGGAGAGGCTATCGGCGTTCACCACAGATAAGATCAAAGCTATCGCCAGCCCAATTTGGGGGATATAGCCCGCGCTGGACATCGCGATGAAAGGTTGAAAATGGCCAATCGATCACTCGGGTGACCCAGCCATGCTTAAGTGGATTGATATGGATGTAATCAACATGTCGGCGGTAATCATCTTCATCGCGTATGGCATGCTCCCAGAAGCGCGGTTGCCAGAGGCGTTGCCGTTTTAACGTTCTGGTAAAACAGCCTTTGATATCTCTCCAGCGTGAAGAAAAATCGTCATCATGATGAGGTAGTGTCCAGATGCAATGGAGATGTTCAGGCAACACCACCCAGGCATCAATAGTAAAGGGTCGATGTTGTTTAACAACGGCGACAGAGTAGCGCAATAATTCTATGTTTTCAGTTAGGTGCATGCTTCTACGGTCTTTAAGATTAACGGTGAAGAACCAGGTTCCCCCCTTAATGTAATAACGTCGATAAGCCACCACAGGATCTCCTGGAATTCGGTATTTATGATGTGGTTTAACACGGTAGAAGGCGAAATCCGGTACGCCAAGGAGAAGGCGCAGAAGATGGAAAGCGGCGCGCAAAATTTTAGCTACAGATATTGGTTAGCGCCTGTCCCCGGATAGCGGCGCAAGCGCCTTATCCGGGCTACGGTGTGGTGGTCGCGATAAATGCAGCGCACCGGGGATGAGGTTTGGTAGCCCCGGTAAGCGAAGCGCCACCGGGGAGGGGCGGGTTTAACGGAGGATTTTTTTCTCGGCCAGATCGAGGGCGAAATAGCTGAAGATCAGGTCGGCGCCTGCACGTTTGATAGCGCCGAGGCTTTCCAGAACCACTTTCTCTTCATCGATAGCGCCCGCCTGGGCGGCGAATTTGATCATCGCGTACTCCCCGCTGACCTGATAGGCGCCGAGCGGCAGATCGCTGCGTTCACGGATATCGCGCAGAATATCCAGATAGGCGCCAGCCGGTTTCACCATCAGGCAGTCGGCGCCCTGGGCTTCATCGAGCAGGGACTCGCGAATGGCTTCCCGGCGGTTCATCGGGCTCATCTGATAGGTTTTACGATCGCCTTTCAGCGCGGTACCGGCCGCTTCGCGGAACGGGCCGTAGAAGGAAGAAGCGAACTTGGTGGAGTAGGACATAATCGCCGTATTAGTGAAACCGGCGGCATCCAGCGAGCGGCGAATCGCCTGTACCTGACCGTCCATCGCGGCGGAAGGGGCGATGAAGTCCGCCCCCGCGGCGGCGGCGACAACAGCCTGCTTGCCGAGGTTTTCCAGGGTCGCGTCGTTATCCACCCCGTGGTCGCACAGCACGCCACAGTGGCCGTGGGAGGTGTATTCGCAGAAGCAGGTATCGGACATGACGATCATCTCCGGCACCGTGGACTTGCAGATCCGCGACATACGCGCCACCAGACCATTTTCATTCCAGGTATCGCTGCCGGTGGCATCGGTGTGATGAGAAATGCCAAAGGTCATCACCGAGCGAATACCGGCGTTGGCGATGCGTTCGATTTCACGCGCCAGATATTTTTCCGGAATGCGCATCACGCCGGGCATGGCCTCGATCGCTTTGTAATCATCAATTTCTTCTTCAACAAAGATCGGCAACACCAGGTCGTTCAAACTCAGTGTTGTCTCTTCAAACAGGGCGCGCAGCGCAGCGGATTGACGCAGGCGGCGGGGGCGAGTGATTAAATCTGTCATGGTTTGCCTGATTTTGTGAAATGAAAGACGTTAGTGTAACTGAAATGGCATGGGGATGTTTCGCCAAAACGATCGTTATGTCGTGTCGGCGAAACCCCCGCGAGCTTACTGGCTGGCCGTCTGCATGTTGGGCTGCGCGCCGCTCAACTCGCTGACCAGGTCGTTGATGCCATCGCTCATATTGTTGAAGCGGGTTAACGGCGAGCGGGTCACCACCACAAAAGCGCCGACGTTAGCCTGCGGATTCATCGCCATATAGGTGATAAACCCACCGCCGCCGCCGGTTTTCTGAATAATCCCCGGATGGCCATTCTTCGGCTTCATATACACCCAGCCAAGTCCCAGCGCGTCGGCGCGGCCCGGCACGTCCATACCAATCACCCGGGTCAGCTGGTTACGCTGATAAATCAGCGTCTGCATCCGGTCGGCCTGCTGGCTGCGGGTATAGAAATCGGATGACAGGAACTGCTGCATCCAGCGCATCATATCGCCTGGTGTCGAGTAGACTCCGCCGCTACCGATCGCCGCCAGGGTGTTGTTGCATGGGCTGGCGCCTTTTTCCGGGATCATCAGCCGCTGGCACTGATCCGGTGACGGGGTAAAGGTGGTGTCCTTCATCCCCAGTGGCCGGGTGATCTGCTCTTCGAACAGCTGCGGATAAGGTTTGCCGGCGGCGTTGGAGAGGGCGTCCGCCAGTAAATCGAAGGCCAGGTTGGAATAGGCGGCCTGCGAGCCGGGCGCCGTCTTCAGGGTCGCGGTAGAGAGCCAGTTCCAGCGCTGCTGGCGGGTCGGCCAGACAAACACCGCGCGATGAGCGGCGCCGCCAGGCTGCTCGCGCGGCAGGGCGCTGGTATGGGTTGCGAGGTTAACCAGGGTGATCGGTTTTCCCTGCCAGTCAGGCACCCGGGTACCCGGCGGGGCGTATTTACTTAGCGGATCGTTGAGTTTCACCACCCCCTGATCGAGCAGCTTCACCAGCATCTCGCTGGTCATCAGTTTGCTGAGGGAGGCGATACGGATCACCGAGTCGAGCTGCGGGTGCTGATTATTTCCCGGGCGGGTTTCGCCAAAGCTGCGAAAAACGCGCTGATTGCCATCGATAACCACCAGCGCCATACCGGTGGCGCCGCTGCCGTAGTAGATATGATTGGCGTAACGATCGACCACATCCGAGGCGAAAACCGGATCAACGGTGGGCTGTGCGGCCTGTACCGAGGTCCACGACGCCGCGCACAGCGCAGCAAAAATGAGCAAACTACGTTTCAACGGAGATCATCCATTAAATAAATAAAAGAGAAGAGGGTATTTATACTACGAAGTGGCGCAGAACAAAGTGGGATTCACGACATTCCTGCAGGAAAAAGGTAACGGTG
This sequence comes from Klebsiella sp. K-Nf6, assembly GCF_002806655.1. Taxonomy (NCBI): domain Bacteria; kingdom Pseudomonadati; phylum Pseudomonadota; class Gammaproteobacteria; order Enterobacterales; family Enterobacteriaceae; genus Klebsiella; species Klebsiella sp. K-Nf6. Next base: position 83,138 of record NZ_PIBN01000007.1, read on the forward strand.
CGTAAAAAAGACTTTTTTACGCTTTCAGATATCGGCTTTTTCCGCTGCCGCGTATGATGACCGTTTGGCTGAAAGTTCGTGGGAGAGAACAATGACGGCTCAACGGGTAGTGATGGTCGTGGATATGCAAAACGGCGTGTTCGCCACGCCGCGTCTGGCGCGCGAGCGCTGCGTCGCGCAAATTAATCGTCTGGTGCGCGCGGCGGACAAGGTTATTTTCATTCAGCATGATGAAGCCGGCGGCCTCGAAGCCGGCAGCGAAGGCTTCGCCCTGCTTCCCGAGCTGGAACAGCCAGCTGGCGCGCTGTATGTCACCAAAACCGCCTGCGACGCCTTCTATCACACCTCGCTGGCGCAGGTGCTGGACGAACACGACATTCAGCAATTCGTCATCTGCGGCTGCGCCACCGACTACTGCCTCGACACTACCATTAAAAACGGCGCCAGCCGCGGGTACGGTATTGTGATCGCGGAAGATGCCCACACCACCGCCGACCGCCCCGCCGCGCAGGCCGCGACGCTTATCGCCCACTACAATGAGGTGTGGCGTACGCTGACCGTTCCTGGCAATCCTTTACAGGTGAAACCCACAGAAACAATTCTGCACGCCTGGCAGCAGAACTAAGCTGTTGATATCCGGTCTTATCATTCGTCTGCCCCGCGAGAGCGCATCCACGCGGCGGCCGACGTATGCGTCGTACACAGCAATAGCAGAACGATAAGAAGTTAGCAGGAGACAATAATGTTTAAATCTTTTTTCCCCAAACCGGGGCCGTTTTTTATTTCTGCCTTTATCTGGTCGCTGCTGGCCGTGATCTTTTGGCAGGCGGGCGGCGGCGACTGGCTGCTGCGGGTCACCGGGGCATCGCAAAATGTGGCGATCAGCGCGGCGCGCTTCTGGTCGCTCAACTATCTGGTGTTCTACGCTTACTATCTGTTTTGCGTCGGCGTATTTGCACTGTTCTGGTTTGTCTACTGCCCGCACCGCTGGCAGTACTGGTCGATTCTCGGCACGTCGCTCATCATCTTCGTCACCTGGTTTCTGGTGGAAGTCGGGGTGGCGATCAACGCCTGGTATGCGCCGTTCTACGACCTGATCCAGAGCGCGCTGGCCACCCCGCATAAGGTCAGCATCAACCAGTTTTATCAGGAGATCGGCATCTTTCTCGGCATCGCGATCATCGCGGTGATCATTGGCGTGATGAACAACTTCTTCGTCAGCCACTATGTCTTCCGCTGGCGTACGGCGATGAACGAACACTATATGGCCCACTGGCAGCATCTGCGCCATATCGAAGGCGCCGCGCAGCGTGTGCAGGAAGATACCATGCGCTTTGCTTCCACCCTGGAAGATATGGGGGTGAGCTTTATCAACGCGGTGATGACCCTGATCGCCTTCCTGCCGGTGCTGGTGACACTCTCCGAACACGTTCCCGACCTGCCCATCGTCGGTCATCTGCCGTATGGCCTGGTGATTGCCGCTATCGTCTGGTCGCTGATGGGAACCGGCATGCTGGCGGTAGTGGGGATTAAGCTGCCTGGCCTGGAGTTTAAAAACCAGCGCGTGGAAGCCGCCTATCGTAAAGAGCTGGTCTATGGTGAGGATGATGAAACCCGCGCCACGCCGCCAACGGTACGTGAGCTGTTCAGCGCGGTGCGTCGCAACTACTTCCGTCTCTATTTCCACTATATGTATTTCAACATCGCCCGCATTCTCTATCTGCAGGTGGATAACGTTTTCGGCCTTTTCCTGCTGTTTCCGTCGATCGTTGCCGGTACGATTACCCTCGGGCTGATGACGCAAATTACCAACGTCTTCGGCCAGGTGCGCGGCTCGTTCCAGTACCTGATCAGCTCGTGGACGACGCTGGTGGAACTGATGTCCATCTACAAACGTCTGCGCAGTTTTGAACGCGAGCTGGACGGCAAGCCGCTGCAGGAAGCGATCCCGACATTACGTTAATCAAGACAAGGAAGCATGATGGCCGCACGTTTATCGCGCATTATTCCCGGTTCATTGACGCTGCTGGCGGCCATGGTGCTGAGCGCCTGTACCAGCCAGCAGGCCCCGACGCTGAAAGAGGGCGAGAAGCCCGTTGACGTGGCGTCGGTGGTGCGGCAGAAAATGCCGGCCAGCGTCAAGGATCGGGAGGCCTGGGCGCAAGCCATCGCCACCGCGTTTGACAGCCAGAAGCTGGCGCCGACGGAAGAGAACGTCTGTTCGGTGCTGGCGGTCGCGCAGCAGGAGTCTAACTATCAGTCCGATCCGGTGGTGCCGGGGCTAAATAAAATCGCCTGGCAGGAAATTGACCGCCGGGCGGAAAAAATGCACATTCCGCCGTTTCTGGTCCATACCGCGCTGAAGATCACTTCGCCAAACGGCAAAAGCTACAGCGACCGTCTGGACAACGTGAAGACGGAAAAGCAGCTGAGCGCCATTTTTGATGACTTTATCGGGATGGTGCCGATGGGGCAGAAGCTGTTCGGTTCGCTTAACCCGGTGCATACCGGAGGCCCAATGCAGGTCAGCATTGCCTTTGCCGAGCAGCACACCTCCGGCTACCCGTGGAAAATGAGCGGTACGGTGCGCCAGGAGGTCTTCAGCCTGCGCGGTGGCCTGTGGTTTGGCACCTATCATCTGCTGAACTACCCGGCCAGTTACAGTGCGCCGCTGTACCGCTTTGCCGACTTCAACGCCGGCTGGTATGCCAGCCGTAACGCCGCCTTCCAGAACGCGGTGGTGAAAGCCAGCGGGGTAAAACTGGCGCTCGACGGCGACCTTATCCGCTACGACAGCGAGGAACCGGGCAGCACCGAACTGGCGGTGCGTCGCCTGGCGGGCCAGTTGGGAATGAGCGACAGCGAGATCCACCGCCAGCTGAAAAAGGGTGACAGCCTGGCGTTTGAGAAGACCGACCTTTATCAGCAGGTTTTCCGCCTCGCCGAGAAAAAGGCGGGCAAGACCCTGCCGCGGGAGATGTTGCCAGGGATCCAGCTGGAGAGTCCGAAAATTACCCGAAATCTGACGACGGCGTGGTTTGCAAAACGGGTTGATGAGCGGCGGGCAAACTGTATGGCGCGGCGTTAACGGCGTTGACGCCAGCGCACGATAAGCGCGAGCAGCACGATGAACGAGCAGCCGATCGCGAAAGGGATCAGTCCAAAGAGAGTGCCAACGGCGAGGCTGATGTCGACTTGCGGACGGCTGGCGTCCTGCGTTTGCATCAAGCGTTCAAATACCCCCGGGGCGTGGATCAGCATGCTGAGCATCTGCGCGCCGGCCCAGCAGCAGACCAGGACGAACAGCCCGTAGGCGACATGGCTGCCGGTCAGCGCCCCTCTTTTTTTATTTCCCAAAAGCGATTTTGAAAAACTGAATTCAGCCATAGGCCCTCCCACCTCTGCGCTGCTGGTTTTTTCTCCAGCTCTATGGCAGGTATTCTGGCAGTGAGGGGCCGTTGTCAGTATCAGATTGCTGGTAATTGCCGTCCAGGAATAATCCTGTTTTCGCCGTTGTGTTAACCGCGCCACAGGATCCAAAAGGGAGAGCGGCGTCGCAATCCAGCAACATTCTCCCTGGCGCTACAGACCGCCGCGGGCGGCTATGCGAAGATGCGTTTTTTGCTGTTGGAGGCCGCATGAAGCTCACTGATAAAATTCGCCGCGACTGGCACTACTACGCGGTGGCGCTGGGGTTAATTTTTATTCTCAATGGGGTGGTGGGGCTGCTGGGGTTTGAAACGCAGGGCTGGCAATCTTACGCCGTTGGTCTGGTGACCTGGGTGATTAGCTTCTGGGCCGCGGGCCTGGTGATCCGCCGCCGCCCGGCAGAAGAGGCCTGAGGCCCCTGCTGCCAGGCGCGGTAAACGCGTTTTAGTTCATGGAGGTTTTCAGCGCCCGGTCCGCGGCATGGCGCTCCAGCGCCAGCTCAATCAACCGGGTGATCAGGCTGGTGTAGTCGAGGCCGCTGGCCTGCCACAGCTTCGGATACATGCTGATGTTGGTAAAGCCCGGCAGGGTGTTGATCTCGTTGATCACCACCTCGTTGTCGGCGGTGAGGAACACGTCAACGCGGGCCATGCCGCTGCAGCCCAGGGTCTGGTAGGCCTGCACCGCAATCGCGCGGATCTTGTCGTTGATCTCAGGGGCGATGGCGGCCGGGACCACCACCTGCGCGCCCTGGTCATCGATATATTTGGTGTCGTAGGCGTAAAACTCGCTGTTGAGGACAATTTCACCGCAGGTGCTGGCCTGCGGGTGGTCGTTACCCAGCACCGCACACTCAATTTCCCGCCCTTTAATGCCTTGTTCCACCACCACTTTATGGTCAAATTCAAAGGCCAGGGCCACCGCCTGATGGTACTGCTCTTCGTTTTTAACTTTGCTGACGCCAACCGATGAGCCCTGATTGGCCGGCTTCACGAACAGCGGCAGGCCCAGCTTCGCTTCGACATCGGCAAAGCTGAACTGCGCGCGGTTGGCGCGGGTCAAGGTGATAAACGGGGCGACGGCGAGCCCGGCATCGCGCAGCAGACGTTTGGTCACGTCTTTGTCCATACAGGCCGCGGAGCCCAGCACATCGGAACCCACGAAAGGCAGATTCGCCATGCGCAGCATGCCCTGCAGGGAGCCATCCTCGCCCAGCGTGCCGTGGACGATGGGGAAAATCACATCGATAGCCGCCAGCGGCTGGCCGCTGTCGGCGTTAATCAGCTGCTGTGCTTCGCGGCCTGGGATCTGCGCCAGAGTCACTGTGGAAGGGCGCAGGGCAATGCGGGCAGGATCCTGAGCATTGAGCAGGTAGTTGCCGGCGTCGTTGATGTGCCATAGCCCCTGTTTATCAATGCCCAACAGAACCACATCGAAGCGCGATTTATCAATCGCTTCCACGATATTCTTCGCTGACTGCAGCGACACTTCATGCTCCGCCGACTTGCCGCCAAAAACGATCCCAACCCTCATCTTTGCCATTTCAACTTCCATCCAGATAACATCAAAGGGCATAACATACCATGTGAAACCGCTGCCTGCCTGCCATAATATTTACCTGATCAATTGACGGGAGTGGGCGTGAGAGGAAAGACGCTGCTGGTGCTGGCCGGGCTGCTCGGCGCGGGCCTGTTGGGATACCGCTATCTGCCGCCGCACCTGAATCCTCTGGTACCGCTGGCGCTGGACGATCCCCCGGGCTGGCTGACGTCATTCAAGCTGCACAGGCTGACGGCAGATCAGTGCGCCTCCCTGCTGGCGGAAGCCAATCGCCGGCGGCTTATCGCCAGCCGGCCGGTGGCCGACAGCGGGGGAAGCTGCCCGCTGCATAACGTGGTGCGAGTGGCGAATTTTGGCAGCGTGACGCTGAGCAGCAGCTTCCTCGCCAGCTGCCCGCTGGCGCTCAGCACTGCGCTGTACGTCGAACAGCAGGCGAAGCCGCTGACCCGTCAGCTGATGGCGAGCGATCTGCGCCAGATCGATCATCTCGGCAGCTTCGCCTGCCGCAATATCTACCATCGGCAACAGGCGCGGCGCAGTGAACACGCCACGGCGGACGCGCTGGACGTCAGCGGTTTCCGTCTGGCGGACGGCCGACGCGTCAGCGTCCTGCAGGGCTGGCGGAACGAGACCTCGCATCCCTGGCTGGCGGCGCTGTTGAGCAACAGCTGCCACTACTTCGGCAACGCACTGGGGCCAGAGTACAATGCGGCTCACGCCAATCATTTTCATCTGGGGATGCGCGGACAGGGCTTCTGCTTTTGAGCATAAAGCGCTGTGAGCAGCCTAAATGACCAGAAAATGCTTCGTCAGGTTCTCATCCGCACTCATAAAACACCAAACTCATCGCCAGCGCATCTATGGTAGTACACCAGTGGAATGAAATTGCTAAGCTAGGTAATAATTGGCAAATCATTAATGAATACGCGTAGTTATGGAATCCTGGAAGGTTAATCTTATCTCCGTCTGGTTTGGCTGCTTTTTTACCGGCCTGGCGATCAGTCAAATTCTCCCTTTTTTGCCCCTCTACGTCTCCCAGCTGGGCGTCACCTCGCATGAAGCGCTGTCGATGTGGTCGGGGCTGACCTTCAGCGTGACTTTTCTTGTCTCGGCGATCGTTTCGCCGATGTGGGGGAGCCTGGCAGACCGCAAAGGCCGCAAGCTGATGCTGCTGCGTGCCTCGCTGGGGATGGCGATTGCTATTTTACTGCAGGCCTTCGCCACTAACGTCTGGCAGCTGTTTATCCTGCGGGCGATCATGGGCTTAACCTCCGGTTATATCCCCAACGCCATGGCGCTGGTGGCCTCCCAGGTGCCGCGCGAGCGTAGCGGCTGGGCGCTGAGCACGCTATCAACGGCGCAAATCAGCGGCGTGATCGGCGGCCCACTGCTCGGCGGCTTCCTGGCTGATCATGTCGGTTTGCGCGCCGTATTTATCATCACCGCGATTTTGCTGACCGTAAGCTTCCTGGTGACGCTGTTTCTGATTAAAGAGGGCGCCCGCCCGCAGGTCAGCAAAAGCGAGCGCCTCACCGGGAAACAAGTCTTTGCCTCCTTGCCCTACCCGGGGCTGGTGATCAGCCTCTTTTTCACCACCCTGGTGATCCAGTTGTGCAACGGCTCAATTGGCCCAATTCTGGCGCTGTTTATCAAGTCGATGGTGCCGGACAGCAACAATATCGCCTTTCTGGCCGGGATGATCGCCGCGGTGCCCGGCGTGTCAGCGCTGATTTCTGCGCCACGGCTGGGTAAGTTAGGCGATCGCATCGGTACCTCGCGGATCCTGCTCGCGACGCTCTGCTGCGCAGTGGTGATGTTCTTCGCCATGTCCTTTGTCACCACACCGCTGCAGCTGGGGACGCTGCGTTTCCTGCTTGGCTTTGCCGATGGCGCGATGCTCCCGGCGGTGCAGACCTTATTGCTGAAATACAGTAGCGACAGCGTCACCGGGCGCATCTTTGGCTATAACCAGTCGTTTATGTATCTGGGCAATGTCGCCGGGCCGCTGATTGGCGCCTCTGTATCCGCCATGGCCGGCTTCCGCTGGGTGTTTATTGCCACCGCCATTATCGTCTTCATCAACCTCTGGCAGCTGGCATGGATGCTGCGCCGCACCCGTCGCGCTGCGGCGTAATTCTCTGTTGACGGTATTTCATCAGAATACCGTCAACATTATTCACCGTCGTAGATTAACCATTACTTTTTGTTATCGCCATTTCGTGAGCGATATTCCATTTCATTATTTCCCGCACCATCTGGGTATAACCATCCCCGGCCATGATTAAACAATACTATTTATAGTGGTATTTTGTTGTGGTAAAACGTTTCGCTGTATATTGGGTGTTGCGATGATTCTTATTTTAAGTAATTCTGAGGTCCGTCATCGGGTATGACATCCCAATCAAAAACAGGCCTCGCATAAGGAACTGGTGCTATGAAGAATCTCATTGCTGAGTTACTGGTTAAACTGGCGCAAAAAGAAGAAGAAGCAAAGGAACTGACGGTGCAGGTTGAAGCGCTGGAGATCGTGGTCACCGCATTATTGCGCCATATGGAGCATGATGCCCAGCAGGCATTGATTCAGGATATTGAGCAGGCAATAGACCAGGTGACGCCCTGTCCGCCGGTCAACGACCAGGATGCGATGCTGCTGCAGCAATATCTAAAGAAGCTGTTGCGGCATCCTCGTAGCTAGTCTTTGTGACACGACAAGGATGCCGTCATTTTTCTGTCATCTCCCTTTTATAAAGTCTCCCCCGTTTTGTTTTTTTAAGTATTTTTTACATGGAGATGACAAAAGTGAAATTAAGCGCCCTGTTTATTGCCCTGGTTCCTCTGCTGGGCTCGCCGGTTATTCATGCAGAAACCACTGCTGCGCCGGTTCTGGAAAATCGCGCTGCGCAAGGAGATATCACCACTCCCGGCGGCGCGCGTCGTTTAACAGGCGATCAAACCGAAGCGCTGCGCGCCTCGTTAATCAATAAGCCGGCTAAAAACGTTATTTTGCTGATTGGCGATGGCATGGGTGATTCGGAAATTACCGCTGCGCGAAATTATGCGGAAGGGGCGGGCGGTTTCTTTAAAGGCATTGACGCCCTGCCGTTAACCGGACAATACACGCACTATTCGCTGGATAAAAAAACCGGTAAACCGGACTACGTGACCGACTCGGCGGCGTCCGCCACCGCCTGGACCACCGGCGTGAAGACCTATAACGGCGCGCTGGGCGTCGATATTCATGAAAAAGATCACCAGACCCTCCTCGAGCTGGCGAAAGCGGCGGGGCTGGCCACCGGCAACGTTTCCACCGCCGAGCTGCAGGATGCCACCCCCGCGGCGCTGGTAGCGCATGTGACATCGCGTAAATGCTACGGCCCCACGGTCACCAGCGAAAAATGCCCCAGCAATGCGCTGGAGAAAGGGGGCAAAGGCTCCATTACTGAACAGCTGCTGAACGCCCGGCCGGATGTGACGCTGGGCGGCGGGGCGAAGACCTTTGCCGAAACGGCGACGGCGGGCGAGTGGCAGGGCAAAACCCTGCGCGAGCAGGCGGAGGCCCGCGGCTACCAGATAGTGACCGATGCGGCTTCTCTTGCCGCCGCGACTGACGCCAGTCAGGCTAAGCCGCTGTTGGGACTCTTCGCCGATGGCAATATGCCGGTACGCTGGGAAGGGCCGAAGGCGTCTTATCACGGCAATATCGATAAGGCGCCGGTGACCTGTACGCCAAACCCGAAACGCGACGCCTCGGTGCCGACGCTGGCGCAGATGACGGAGAAAGCGATTGACCTGCTGAGCCGCAACGAGAAAGGTTTCTTCCTGCAGGTGGAAGGCGCTTCCATCGATAAACAGGATCATGCGGCGAATCCGTGCGGCCAGATCGGTGAAACCGTTGACCTCGACGAAGCGGTGCAGAAGGCGCTGGAGTTTGCGCGAAAAGATGGCAATACCCTGGTGATCGTCACCGCCGACCATGCGCACGCCAGCCAGATCATTCCGGCGGACAGCAAAGCCCCGGGACTGACCCAGGCTCTGAATACCCACGATGGCGCAGTGATGGTCATGAGCTACGGCAACTCTGAGGAAGAGTCGATGGAGCATACCGGCACCCAGCTGCGCATTGCGGCCTACGGTCCACACGCGGCTAACGTCGTCGGCCTGACCGACCAGACCGACCTGTTCTCGACCATGAAAGCTGCCCTGAGTCTGAAATAAGTCGCTGCCGGTGGCGAAATTGCGTCACCGGCTGGTTTTTTTTCTATCTGCGTCCAGACTTACAACGATCCACTCACAGAAGGATGGTGCGATGAAAATAACCTTACTAATGACCCTACTGTTTGGCTTGATCTTTATCAGCGCGGTTGGCGCGGCAGAAAAAACGCCCACTCCACAGCAGCAAAAGATGACGGACTGCAATCAGCAAGCGTCATCCAAAGCGCTGAAGGGAGATGAGCGCAAAACGTTTATGAGCCAGTGCCTGAAAAAAGAGACCACCACGTCGCAAGGAAAAGCGCTCACCCCTCAGCAGCAGAAGATGAGCGACTGCAACAAAGCGGCCTCGGCAAAATCGTTGAAGGGTGATGAACGCAGTACCTTCATGAGTACCTGCCTGAAGAAAGCCTGAAAAAAAGGGAGCGCTTATCCGCTCCCTTCTTCTTTGAATACTCAGGGCATTACTGCCTACCCTCTCAGGCTCAGGCGCGGCTCAGTTTCTCTGATTTCTCCATACACTGGGTGATGGCTTCGATCACGGCGGAGCGGAACCCTTTCTCTTCCAGCACGCGGACGGCTTCGATAGTGGTCCCGCCAGGCGAGCAGACCATATCTTTCAGCGCCCCTGGATGCTCGCCGCTCTCCAGCACCATTTTGGCGGAGCCCATGACTGCCTGAGCGGCGAATTTATAGGCCTGGGCGCGCGGCATTCCACCGAGGACGGCGGCATCGGCCATCGCTTCGATAAACATAAAGACATAGGCCGGCGCGGAGCCGCTCACGCCCACCACCGGATGGATCATCGGCTCGGCAATTTGTTCCGCCTGGCCAAAGCAGCGGAAAATGGTCAGCACTTCGGCCACATCTTCGCTGCTCACCAGCGCGTTAGGCGTGACGGAGGTCATACCGGCGTTGACCAGTGACGGCGTATTGGGCATCGCGCGAATAATTTTGCGATCGTGACCGAGGGCGCGCGCCAGTTGCTCAAGCGTGACCCCGGCGGCGATGGAGACTACCAGCGACTCTTTATTCAGGCTTGAGGCGACGTCGCCCAGCACTTTGGTCATGATCCCCGGCTTCACCGCGCCGAAGACGATATCGGCAATCTGCGCCACTTCCTGAGCGCTCCCGGCCGCGTTAATGCCATACTGGTCGCGCAGAGCCGCAACCTTGTCCGGCGACGGGGTGTAGACCCAGATTTGTCCCGGCTGTACCTGGCCGCTGGCGATCAGTCCACCCAGAATGGCCTTACCCATATTGCCGCAGCCGATAAAGCCAATTTTCTTATCCATCACCATTCCCCTCTGCTTTTTTCGTTACGATCTGATTAGCTTACCATCCTGGCGCTTTCATGGGGGAGAAAAGCAGGTAACATTGGCGTCACTTATTGCAGGTAACAGGAGCTGGCATGGCTATTTGGGTAGATGCGGACGCGTGTCCGAACGTGATTAAAGAGATTTTGTTCCGCGCGGCAGAGCGAACCCAGATCCCGGTGACGCTGGTGGCGAATCAGCCGCTGCGCGTACCGCCGTCGCGTTTCATCCGCACTCTGCGGGTTGAGCAAGGTTTTGACGTGGCGGATAACGAAATCGTCCGCCAGTGTGCGCCGGGGGATTTGGTGATCACCGCCGATATCCCGCTGGCGGCGGAAGTGCTGGCGAAGGGCGGTGCGGCGCTGAATCCGCGCGGGGAACGCTACAGTGAGGCGACGATCCGCGAGCGGCTGACAATGCGGGATTTTATGGAGACATTGCGGGCCAGCGGCGTGCAGACCGGCGGCCCGGATAGTTTATCGCAGCGCGATCGGCAACAGTTTGCCGCCGAGCTGGAGAAGTGGTTGCTGGCGGTTAAACGTCAGCAGGGTTAGACCCAGCTATCGTCGTCGCTGCCAACATCATCGTCGCCAAAGCCGGCGTCGAAGTCGTCGTTCCAGGTATTGTCGGCAAGGAACTGATCGTCTCCCTGGCGGAACGGATCGTCACCTGCGGTGGCGTCCTGCGCGGGAGTGGCATCAGGCTGCGGCTTCTCTTCGATGATATTGACGATCTCCTGCGGGTGCGAGCCGCTGAACATATTGGTCAGCATATTGCCCAGCACCACGCCGCCTGCTACGCCTGCGGCTGTTTGCAGCGCGCCCGCCATAAAGCCGCCGCCGCGTGCGGCTGCCTGCGGGGCATAGTTCTGCTGCTGTTGCGGCGGGGCATACTGCGGCTGGGCGCTGGCCTGCGGGCGTCCGTATTGCTCCGCGCCCGGGATAGGGTCAGAACCGCGTGACGAGCCGCCTCCGCCAAACAAGCCGGAGAGGAATCCGCCGCTGCTGGGCTTCGCCGCCTGCAGCTGGCTGACCTGGCTTTCCAGTGCCTGGATGCGATCGTTAAGCTGTTTAATCGCGGCTTCCTGGATAAGAATGGTTTGCGCCATATAGTAGGGTGCCGCCGGCTGCGCGCTCACATGTTGGGCAATCCGCTCCTCGGCGCTGGTATCGCGCGATGCACTGTGTGTCTCAGCCTCTTTCAGCCGGGAAAACAGCCCATCAATAAGGCGTTGTTCTTCAGATTGCATGTTACATTCCTCTGTCACACTGTTGAATTGGCTTCAGGGTGCGTCTGAAACACGATGTTGTAAATATGTTGCTTCGTAAAGCTATGCATAAATGTGTTACCGTTTACGCCAGCGTTGGATAAAAAATAACGCCCAGCCGAAAGTAAAGCTGGTTAAACACTTAATGCAATGATAAGTTTACATCAAGAGCCCCTTTTCTCACTGTGGTAATAGGGGTGTAAAGAAGTTGTGTAACGTTTAATTTACGCATGCGTTGCGGAACAAACAGCGATAATACGTTCTTTCGTTTTCATTTTTTACGACAGGCGGAACCAGGGGGTCTTCGGTCATGACACAGCCAATCTTTCTCATCGGGCCACGGGGCTGCGGTAAAACCACCGTCGGCCATGCGCTGGCGCGAGCGCGGCATTTTCAGTTCTCCGATACCGATCATCGGCTGCAGGCTCATGAGCAGCGGACGGTAGCGGAGATCGTGCAGGCAGAAGGGTGGGCGCGTTTTCGCGAACTGGAAACCCTGTCGCTGAAGGCCGTGACCCTGCCGAATACGGTGATCGCCACCGGCGGCGGCATTGTGCTGGCGGAAGGTAACCGCCAGTTTATGCGGGAGAATGGCGTGGTTATCTATCTGCAGGCCTCGGTGTCGGCGCTGATTGATCGTCTGGAAGCTTACCCGAAAGCCGAGCAGCGTCCGACGCTGACCGGGAAACCGGTACGTGAAGAAGTGGGCGAGGTGCTGGCGCAGCGCGAAGCCTTATACCGTGACGCCGCCCATCACATCGTGGATGCCACGGCCTCCCCGGATCGGGTGGTGGAGCAGATTATGACCATGCTGTGTGGCGTGACGGCGACCCCGGTAAGTTAAGAATTTACTTACATTAAGACGGTGAGGGGCGCCTATACTTGATAGTTCTGACGCCAGAAGAAGGAAGAACTATGCCAAACAGGCCCCCTTATCCGAGAGAAGCCCGCGTTGTGGCGGTAGAGAAAGGCCCGCAGGGTCAGACCGTCACCTGGTATCAACTCCGCGCGGATTATCCTGAACCCAATTCGCTGATCAGCGAACATCCTACCGAGCAGGAAGCCGTGGATGCCAAGCGGCGCTATGAAGATCCTGACAAGTCGTAACCCCTGAGCCCGGATTGCCTGCCATACTGGCAATATCGGGCGTATCTCACATTTTTTATTTATCAGTCGTACTAATGAATATCTAACACACGGATTTTTCAGGCACGCCGCTGCCGCCGGTCAATCTTTACATTCAACGGCGGCGCGGAGCTGCTACGCTTCTCGACGGTTGATTTTTACTCAACAGGGGGGCGGATGCTGTGTGTGGTAAGTCTGTCTTGAAGCAGTGGTAGTGAAAAGGTACATGATATGAGTAGTGCAACGATGGCAATTTTGACCATCGGCGTTGTGCCGCTGGCGGGAGTGTTGCCGCTCCTGACCGAACATATCAGGGAAGAACAGATCACCCACATTAGTCTGCTGGGCGATATGACCCATGCTGAGGTAAGCAAAGAGTACGCGGTGGGTGACGGCGAGCAGGGCCTGCTGACCTTGCTCAGTGATAACCAGCTGGTGATGATATCGCGGCAGAAAATTGAACGGGATATCCGCAGCGTGATCGCGATGCTGGATCGGCAGAACTATGATGTGATCCTGTTGCTCAGCTCCGAACAGTTGAGTGGTTTTACGACCCACCATGCGATCCTTCTTGAGCCGCAGCGGATCATCCCGCCGCTGGTGGCGTCGATCGTCGATGGGCATCAGGTGGGGGTGATCGTGCCGGTGGAAGAGATCATGCCCATGCAGCGGCAAAAGTGGCTCTCGCTGGAAAAGTCGCCGTACTACGCGCTGGCCAACCCCTTTACCGGCAGCGACAGTGAGCTATTAAGCGCCGGTAAAGCGCTGCTGGAGCAGGGCGCCGACGTCCTGGTGCTCGATTGTCTCGGTTACTATCAACATCACCGCGATGTGTTACAAAAAGCCCTGGACGTCCCGGTTTTGCTGTCGAATGTGCTGGTTTCCCGACTGGCGGCAGAACTATTGGTCTAATGTGTTAATTTCACGTGACAGGGGCAAGGAGCGCCCCCTATATTGAGCCTTTAACCGACGATCAGAAGGGCTTGTTTATGCTTCAAAGCAATGAATACTTTGACGGAAAAGTGAAATCCATTGGCTTCACCAGCAGCAGTACCGGTCGCGCCAGCGTTGGCGTGATGGCGGAAGGGGAATATACCTTTGGTACGGCGCAGCCGGAAGAGATGACGGTGGTCAGCGGGGCGCTGAATGTCCTGCTGCCGGGTGAGACTGAGTGGAAAGTTTACGCTGCCGGCGAAGTTTTCAATGTGCCAGGCAACAGCGAATTTCATCTGCAGGTGGCTGAGCCAACCTCTTATCTGTGCCGCTATCTGTAAGCCAGAGTGACACCCGGCGCCTGGCGCCGGGTTGTTTTTTCCTTCCTGCCAGCCAGGAAGGAAAGCGGCGCTTAGCGCTGCGCTTCGCCGCCGAGCCCTTCTACCAGGCTTTGGATCAGGGCGGCCAGCTCGCCGGTCATTAAGATAAAGTCGGCGTCAAAGCGCTGGGCGAAATCTTCCCGATCGATATCTTCGTTTTGGTCACGTAATTCATCGCAGAACTTGAGGCGCTTAATCGACGCGTCGTCGCAGATCACAAACTGAATACGCTGCTGCCAGTCCAGCGCCAGCTTGGTGACGACCTTCCCGGCCTCAATGTGCACGGCGATTTCGTCGCTGACCAGATCCTGTTTCTTGGCGCGGATCACGCCGCCATCTTCCAGCATCGCTTTCAGCTCGGCTTCATCCAGCAACTGGAAGCCCTGCGCCACGGTGCCGGAGCGGACCCACTCGGTCAGCGTCAGCTCGATTGGATTCTCCAGGGTCAGCGGCACCACCGGCAGTGAACCGAGGGTTTTACGCAGCAGGGCCAGGGTGTCTTCCGCTTTCTTCGCGCTGGCGCAGTCCACCATGATCAGGCCGTTAACGGTGTCGATCCACATCATCGTCTGGCTGAAGCGGCTGAAGGCGCGCGGCAGCAGCGAATGCAGCACTTCATCTTTCAGGGAATCTTTCTCGGTCTTCTTCAGCTTGCGGCCCTGATCGGCTTCCAGCTTCTGGATCTTCGCTTCCAGCGCCTGCTTGATCACCGGCGACGGCAGGATCTTTTCTTCTTTACGCGCGCAGATAATGATCTGGCCGTTTGCCGTATGCGTCAGCGCGTCGCTGTGCGATCCCATCGGCGACACCCAACCGGTTTTCGCCATATCCTGGCTGCCACAAGGGGTAAATGTCAGCTCGGCCAGCTGTTTTTCCATCTCCTCGGCGCGCAATTCGATATCGCGGCTGAGACGGTAAACCATTAAATTTTTGAACCACAGCATGATAATTTCCACGGCTTTGTCGTTAAATCAGGCGGGCATGATAGCGAATTGTCGCTATGCTTGCATTGTTAATCGGGGTGAGGAGCTGAGCGTGCGTATTGGTATTGATTTAGGTGGAACAAAAACCGAAGTGATAGCCCTGAGTGACCAGGGAGAGCAGCTGTTTCGCCACCGGTTACCCACGCCGCGTGAGGACTACCGGCAAACCATCGAGACTATCGCCACCCTGGTGGCGATGGCCGAGCAGGCGACCGGACAGCAGGGTACCGTGGGGATGGGCATTCCTGGCTCAATTTCGCCCTATACCGGGGTGGTGAAAAACGCCAACTCGACCTGGCTCAACGGCCAGCCCTTTGATAAGGATCTCAGCCTGCGCCTTGAGCGTGAAGTCCGGCTGGCCAACGACGCCAACTGTCTGGCGGTGTCGGAAGCGGTGGACGGCGCGGCGGCGGGGGCGCAAACGGTGTTCGCGGTGATCATCGGCACCGGCTGCGGCGCCGGGGTGGCGCTCAACGGGCGGGCGCATATCGGCGGCAACGGTAACGCCGGCGAGTGGGGGCATAACCCGCTGCCGTGGATGGACGACGATGAGCTGCGCTATCGCGCCGAAGTGCCCTGCTACTGCGGTAAACAGGGGTGTATCGAAACCTTTATCTCCGGCACCGGCTTTGCCACCGACTACCAGCGGCTGAGCGGCAAGGGGTTAACCGGCAGCGAGATTATGCGCCTGGTGGGTGAAGGTGATGAAAAGGCCGAACTGGCGCTGAGCCGCTATGAACAGCGGCTGGCGAAATCGCTGGCTCACGTGGTGAATATCCTCGACCCGGACGTTATCGTGCTGGGCGGCGGGATGAGCAACGTCGAGCGACTGTACCAGACGGTACCGGACCTGGTGAAGCCGTGGGTCTTCGGCGGCGAGTGTGAAACACCGATCCGCAAAGCGTTGCACGGTGACTCCAGCGGAGTACGCGGCGCGGCCTGGCTGTGGCCGCTCCAGGGGACCTGAACCGTTTCCCCGCATCCGGGCCCTCCGGGAGAGGGCCGGGCTGCGGGAACATCGCAATAACCCAGACCTCACTCCACGGCAAACGCTCTGTCCAGCCGACTGTAGCCCAGGCCATTTATCTTCTTCACTTTGATCTGCACCGGAATACGTTCCTTCATCGCCTCCACGTGGCTGATCACCCCGATAATTTTGCCGCTGGCGTTAAGGGCATCCAGGGCGTCCAGCGCCGTATCCAGCGTTTCGCTGTCGAGGGTGCCGAAGCCTTCATCGAGAAACAGGGAGTCAATCCGCGTTTTATGGCTCACCAGGTCAGACAGCGCCAGGGCCAGCGCCAGGCTGACGAGGAAACTTTCGCCGCCGGAGAGGGTGCGGGTGTCGCGCACGGCGTCGGCCTGCCAGGTATCGACAACCTCCAGCTCCAGCGCCTCGCTGGCCTTGCGTTGCAGCAGATAGCGGCCGTGCAGGCGGTTGAGCTGCTGGTTTGCCAGCCAGACCAGATTATCGAGGGTCAGCCCCTGGGCGAATTTGCGGAACCGGTCGCCGGTGCTGGATCCGATCAGCGAATTCAGATAGCCCCAGTCGTCCGCCAGCTGCGTCGCCTCTGCAATCTGCTGTCCCAGCGCCTGCTGATGCTGGCGGCTTTCATTATCCTGCCTGAGCTGCTGGCGGATCTCACCCTGGCGGGTGGTATTGTCCCGCAGCCTCTGGGCCAGGGCGTGCAGCTGCGTTTGCAGGGTGGGGCCGTCAGTGTCTGATCCTTGCGGACGCAGCGCCAGATGCGCCTGTTGTTGCTGGGTCGCTTGCTCGCAAAGCGCCGTCGCCTGCTGGAGCTGCTGCTCCAGCGTCTGTTTTAACTGCGTCAGCCGCTGGCTGGTCTCGTCATCCAGCAGCGCGGCGAGGAACGCCTCCCGATCGTTAAAGCGGCTGGCGGCCAGGGCAGTCGTGAATTGCGTCTGTGACTGGTGCACGCGCGCCGTTTCTTCAGTCTCCAGCTGCTGCTGGGCGACGAGCTGGCTGTGCAGCGACAGGCATTCCTCGTGGATTTCGCGCCAGTTGTCCGGGATAACCGGCTCAGCCTCCGCGTCATCCTCGTCGCCGGACGGCAGCGTATCGAGCAGCGGTTTCAGGGCGGCGATCTGCTCCTGAATCATGCCATGCTGCGTCTGTTGCGCCTGCCACCGGGAAAATTCGCTTTCGCGAGCGTGCAGCCAGGCGGCTTCTGCGCCTTCTTCCGGCAGGCTGAGTGACAGCGTCTGCAGGGCGTTCTCCAGCCCCTGGCGCGTGGTCTCCAGCTGCTGGTGAGCCTGGCGCTCCAGCGCTTGCTGGTCGTTGAGCTGGCTCTGTAACATCAGACGCTGGCTGAGCTGATAGAGCTGCTGCTCGTAGCGCTCCTGCTCCTGCATCCAGTCGTTTATCTCTTGCGCAATATCCCGGGTGACCTGCAGCGAGGCGCAGGTTTCCTGCCACGCTTTAGTGAGCGCTTGCTCTTCCTCTGTGAGCCGCCGGGCCGCTTCGGTCTCACGCTGGAGCTGCTGTGTCAGGGCGTTGACCTGCCCGAGGATCAGCAGGCCTTCTTCTTTCAGTGCAGCGACCTCTTTTTCCAGCGCGTCGCGGCGACGCTGGTTATCCGTGACCGTCAGCGAGGCGTATTGCGCCATCGCCGGGTGTTCACAGGAGCCGCACAGTGGGCAGGGTTTACCCGCCTCGAGCCGGGTGCGATAACCTTCCAGATCTTTAATCGTTTCTTCCCGCTGGCAGAGCGCCTTCAGGTCGAGATAGTGCTGGTTTTTGTCTTTATACTGTTCCCGACGTTGCGTCAGGGTGGCGTTGAGTTTTGCCTGCTCCGTCTGCGCCTGCTGGACGCTCTCGGCGTGCTGACGCAGGCGTTTGTGCAACTGCTGATGCTGTTCATGCAGGGAGATCAGCCGCTGGCGCAGCGGCCGCGACTGCGTTTGCTGCGCCATCGCCGCCGTGACTTCCTCTGCGGACAACGACAGGGAACTGACTGGCAGAGCGCTCAGTTTCTGGCGCAGCGCGCCCAGGCGGGTGGTCTGAGCCGTTAGCTGTTGTTTATCCCGCGTCAGCTGCGAGAACTGCGCTCGCCAGCCGGCAATCTCCTGACCCCATAAGCGGAATCGATCATGGGCGGCCAGCCACTGCGCCAGCTCCGTCAGTTCAGCCTGACGCTGCTGCTGAGCGTGCAGGGCGCTACGGCGGATGCGCGCGCGCTGCGCGGTGCAGGCAAGTAAGCGAGCATTTACTTCGTTGATCCGTTGCCGGGTTTGCGCCAGACCAGCCACCTGTTCCTGCTGACGCTCCCACAGGGGGCGCAGCTGGGCGGCGGGCTGGGCCAGCTCAAGCTTCGCCAGCGCCGGGGCGGCGTCGGTCAGCGCCTGGCGGGCCTGCTGCTGCCGGGCGACCGCCTGCTGGTGCTGTTGCGTCAGTTCGTCGCGGCGCGTCAGCCACTGAAGCTGCTGCTGCTGGTTTTGCTGCTGCGTCAGCAGGGTTTTCTCTTCGTCAGTGAGTACCTGCAAACTTTCCAGCAACGCCTGTTGCTGCGCTTCCGTCAGCAGGATGATGCCCGCCGCCTGGGCTTCGAACTTCTCCAGCGCGTGGCGAGCGGCTTTGTGCTGTTCGTAGACCATGGCCGAAATCTGGCCGTAGATTTCCGTACCGGTCAGCTCCTCCAGCAGTTCCGCGCGATCGCTTGGCTTCGCGTTCAGGAAGGCGGCAAATTGCCCCTGGGAAAGCAGCATTGAGCGGGTGAAGCGGCCATAGTCGAGGCCGGTGAGCGTCGCGGTTTGCTCCAGCTTGTCCGAGACCTTATCGGCGAGGATTTTGCCGTCGGCGCAGCGCGCCAGCTCGACGCGGGGCGCCTGCAGATTGCCATCCGGCTGGTTGCGCGCCCGGTTCTGGCTCCAGAAAGCGCGGTAGGCGATGCCTTTTACTTCAAACTCGACTTCCGCCAGACACTCGGCGGTATCGCGGGTCATCAGGTCATTTTGCGACTGGGAGACTTTATTCAGGCGCGGCGTCTCGTGATAAAGCGCCAGGCAAATGGCATCGAGCAGGGTGGTTTTGCCGGCGCCAGTGGCGCCGGTAATGGCGAACAGGCCGTTGCTGGCGAACGGCTCGGCGGTAAAGTCTATCTTCCATTCACCCTTCAGGGAGTTGAGATTTTTCAGACGCAGACTGAGGATTTTCATGCGTTTTCGTCCTCCGCGGTAAGTGTATGCAGCGTATGGGTGAACAGCTCGTGCAGCCGGGCGCGCTTGTCATCGTCAATCTCGGTCAGCGCCAGCCGGCGCTCGAACACCTCTTCCACCTTCAGTTCGCTGAGGGTCTCCCGCTGGGCGTTGAGCAATATTTTCTCGCGCTGCTCGCGGCTGCGGCGTACCAGCAACACTTCCACCGGTAAATCCTCCGTCAGCGCCTGAATATGACGCTGAATATCGTGCAGGTAGTCCTCGGTGGTAATTTCGATATCCAGCCACACCGGCGGGTCCTGCTCGACGCCGCGCCACTGCTCCAGCTGGGCGGTGATGGCGGCCAGATCGCCTTTGATCACTGCCAGCGGCTGGGTCACGGGCACCTCCAGGGTTTCCACGGCGCTGAGGCGCCCGTCGTTAAAGCTCACCAGGTGCACCGATTTGGCTTTGCCGGTTTCATCGAAGCTCAGCGGTAGCGGCGAGCCGCTGTAGCGGATGTGTTCGCAACCACCGACCACCTGCGCGCGGTGAATATGGCCCAGCGCAATGTAGTCGGCAGGCGGGAAGTGTTGCGCCGGAAAGGCATCCAGCGTGCCGATGTAAATGTCGCGGACGGCATCGCTTTTGCTGGCGCCGACGGTGGTCAGGTGGCCGCTGGCAATGATGGGCAGCGGCCGATCGCCGCGCAGCGCGCAGGCCTGCTGATACTGCTCCTGATAATAGTCGCTGATGGCGTGCAGGAGCTGTTGCTGTTTTTCCCGACCGGAGTGGCCGGCCTGACTGGTGACCAGCTCGCGCGGGCGTAAAAACGGCACCGGGCAAAAGATGGCGCCCGGGGTGCCGTCGCGCAACGGCAGCTCAATGGGCGCGTAGCCGGCGTTCGCCACCACGGTGGTGTGCAAAAAGGCGAGAATATCGCGGGACTCATTGAGCATCGCCACCGAATCGTGATTGCCCGCCAGCACCACCAGGCGACAGCCGGTCTGCTGCAGCTGGACGACAAAACGGTTATACAGTTCGCGGGCGTAGCTCGGCGGCGAGCCGGTATCAAAAATATCGCCAGCCACGATAATGGCGTCGACTTCATGCTCCTGCGCGCGGTCCAGCAGCCAGGTAAGAAAAGCGTCGTGTTCGGCCGCACGGCTTTTGCTGTAAAAATTCTGGCCCAAATGCCAGTCGGAGGTGTGAAGGAGGCGCATAAATCTTCCCTAGCGAAAAAAGCATGGGCGGCAGTATATCATTTGTCGGCGGGGGGTAAGTCCGCGTCATGCTTCAAATTACCCGATCATCAGACCGTCATTTTTTTCATAAATCTGTCACAAAAGTGACGCATAATGACGCCGCACTTCTATACTGATGGCTAAAAAACACAGGGTAAATAATGGCGAGAAGAATTCTGGTCGTTGAAGATGAAGCTCCAATCCGCGAAATGGTCTGCTTTGTTCTGGAGCAAAATGGCTTTCAGCCCGTCGAGGCGGAAGATTATGACAGCGCGGTGAATCAACTCAATGAACCCTGGCCTGATTTGATTCTCCTTGACTGGATGCTGCCGGGTGGTTCGGGGCTGCAGTTTATTAAGTTGCTCAAGCGCGAGGCGATGACGCGGGATATCCCGGTCGTGATGCTGACCGCGCGTGGAGAAGAAGAGGATCGCGTTCGCGGCCTGGAGACCGGGGCGGATGATTACATTACCAAGCCTTTCTCACCGAAAGAGCTGGTGGCGCGGATCAAGGCGGTGATGCGCCGTATTTCGCCGATGGCGGTGGAAGAGGTGATCGAAATGCAGGGTCTGAGCCTCGACCCTTCGTCGCACCGGGTGATGACCGGCGACAGTCCGCTGGATATGGGGCCGACGGAATTTAAGTTATTGCACTTCTTTATGACCCATCCTGAGCGAGTGTACAGCCGCGAGCAGTTGCTGAACCACGTCTGGGGAACCAACGTCTATGTGGAAGACCGCACGGTGGACGTCCATATTCGCCGCCTGCGCAAAGCGCTGGAACACAGTGGCCATGATCGTATGGTGCAAACGGTTCGCGGCACGGGGTATCGTTTCTCCGCCCGTTTCTGAATTTTGACAGGAGTGTGACCCGTGCTGGAACGGCTGTCATGGAAAAGGCTGGCGCTGGAGCTCTTTTTAGCGTGTATTCCGGCCCTGATTCTGGGGGCATTTTGGGGGCATTTGCCGTGGTTTTTACTGGCGGCAGTGACCGGTTTGCTGATCTGGCATTTCTGGAATTTGATGCGCCTGTCGTGGTGGCTGTGGGTGGATCGGAGCATGACTCCTCCGCCTGGCCGTGGCAGCTGGGAGCCGCTGCTGTATGGTCTGCATCAGATGCAGATGCGTAATAAAAAGCGTCGACGCGAGCTGGGAAGCCTGATTAAACGTTTTCGCAGCGGAGCGGAATCGCTGCCGGATGCGGTCGTACTGACCACGGAAGAGGGGGCCATTTTCTGGTGTAATGGCCTGGCGCAGCAGATTTTAAACCTGCGCTGGCCGGACGACAGTGGCCAAAATATTCTCAACCTCCTGCGTTATCCCGAGTTCGCCAACTATCTGAAACAGCGTGATTTTTCTAAGCCACTCAACCTGGTGCTGAATAACGCTCGCCATCTGGAAATTCGCGTGATGCCTTACACCGACAAGCAGTGGCTGATGGTGGCGCGCGACGTGACGCAGATGCATCAACTGGAAGGGGCGCGGCGGAACTTTTTCGCCAACGTCAGCCATGAACTGCGTACCCCGCTGACGGTGCTGCAGGGCTATCTGGAGATGATGCAGGAGCAGGTGCTGGAGGGGGCGACGCGGGAAAAAGCCCTGCACACCATGCGGGAGCAAACTCAGCGTATGGAAGGGCTGGTGAAGCAGTTGCTGACACTGTCGCGCATTGAAGCCGCGCCGGCGCTGGTGATGAATGATCGCATTGACGTGCCGATGATGCTGCGGGTGGTGGAGCGCGAGGCGCAGACCCTCAGCCAGGAGAAACAGACGCTGATCTTCACCGTTGACGAGCAGCTCAAGGTGCTTGGCAACGAGGAACAGCTGCGCAGCGCGATTTCCAACCTGGTCTATAACGCGGTGAACCACACCCCGCCTGGGACCGAAATTCGCGTCAGCTGGCAGCGGACCCCGCAGGGGGCGCTGTTCAGCGTTGAGGATAATGGACCGGGTATTGCGCCGGAGCACATTCCCCGTCTGACCGAGCGCTTTTATCGGGTGGATAAAGCTCGCTCCCGGCAAACGGGGGGCAGCGGTCTGGGACTGGCGATCGTCAAACACGCTGTCAACCATCATGACAGCCGGCTGGAGATCGCCAGCACGGTGGGCAAGGGAACCCGTTTTAGCTTCCTGCTCCCGGAACGATTAATTGCCAGAAACGACGCCTGATCGGCGTGCTGTCAGCTTATCTTGCCAATGACCAGCCCCGGCTGGTCATTTTCGTTGGCATCCCTTTTTTCCTCGCCTATTTAATGAACGTGTGCTGCTTTTTTGTTCGCATGATAAGCCACGGGTTTTCCATCAATATGGTAAATGATTCTGGTGCACAACTGATAACCAGCATAATCATCTGCTTTTGCGATCGTGCCTTGCTTTAAAACGTTATAAGCGTTTAAATTGCGCCTGCGTAGTCGATGACAGACTGCTTTTGCGTGGTAATACCAAAAACAATTCTTTCCCACGCCGCTTCGGGAGCATATCTCGCTGAGTTTACCGGCAATAGCCGCTGTATCGTCCCTGAGAGGGGAGCGCGGTATTTTTCCATTTTTTTACAACACCACATCCACAGGCAGTAATGAATTTATGACCCATCAGTTAAAATCTCGCGACATCATAGCGTTGGGCTTTATGACCTTCGCGTTGTTTGTTGGCGCAGGCAACATTATTTTCCCTCCGATGGTTGGCTTACAGGCGGGCGAGCACGTCTGGACGGCGGCGATCGGCTTCCTGATCACTGCGGTGGGTCTGCCGGTGCTGACGGTGGTGGCGCTGGCGAAAGTCGGCGGCGGCGTTGAAAGCCTGAGCACCCCCATTGGTAAAGTGGCGGGTATCCTGCTGGCGGTGGTGTGTTATCTTGCGGTGGGGCCGCTGTTCGCGACCCCGCGTACCGCGACCGTCTCCTTTGAGGTCGGTATTGCGCCGCTGACCGGCGATGGCCCGCTGCCGCTGTTGATCTACAGCGTTATCTACTTCGCGCTGGTGATTCTGGTCTCCCTCTATCCGGGCAAACTGCTGGACACCGTGGGCAACTTCCTCGCGCCGCTGAAAATTATTGCCCTGATTGTGCTGGCGGTAGCGGCCATTGTCTGGCCAGCGGGCCCGATCAGCGACGCGCTGGAAGCGTATCGCACGGCGCCATTCTCCAATGGCTTCGTTAACGGCTACCTGACCATGGATACCCTCGGCGCGATGGTGTTCGGGATCGTGATTGTCAATGCGGCACGCTCCCGCGGCGTCAGCGAAGCGCGTCTGTTGACCCGCTACACCGTCTGGGCTGGCCTGATGGCAGGCGTTGGCCTGACGCTGCTGTACCTGGCGTTGTTCCGTCTGGGTTCTGACAGCGCCACTCTCGTGGACCAGTCCGCCAACGGCGCGGCCATTCTGCACTCCTACGTGCAGCATACCTTCGGCGGGGCAGGCAGCTTCCTGCTGGCGGCGCTGATTTTCATCGCTTGCCTGGTGACGGCGGTGGGCCTGACCTGCGCCTGCGCCGAGTTCTTTGCCCAGTATCTGCCGTTCTCCTATCGCACGCTGGTCTTTATCCTTGGCCTGTTCTCGATGGCGGTCTCCAATCTGGGCCTGAGCCATCTGATTCAGGTGTCAATTCCGGTGCTGACCGCTATCTATCCGCCGTGTATCGCACTGGTTGTATTAAGCTTTACCCGTAGTTGGTGGCATAATTCCTCCCGCGTTATCGCGCCGGCCATGTTTATCAGTCTGATGTTTGGTATCATTGACGGGATTAAGTCATCGGCGTTTGCCGCGATTCTGCCGGCCTGGACCGCGCGTCTGCCGCTGGCGGAGCAGGGCCTGGCCTGGCTGATGCCCACCGCCGTGATGGTGTTCCTCGCGGTGATCTGGGATCGCGCAGCCGGACGTCAGGTGACTTCCAGCGCCCATTAACAGGCGTTAAGGAAAAGCGTTTAACCACGGGACTTCGGGTTCCGTGGTTTTTTATTTTTTGTGTTAAACGGCATTGAAAAAACCACGATGGAAAGTAGTAACAAGCTTAAGCGCGGGCTAAGCACCCGGCACATCCGCTTTATGGCCCTGGGTTCCGCCATCGGCACCGGGCTTTTTTACGGCTCAGCCGACGCCATTAAAATGGCCGGACCCAGCATGCTGTTGGCCTACATTATCGGTGGCGTCGCGGCATATATCATTATGCGGGCGCTCGGTGAGATGTCGGTGCATAACCCTTCCGCCAGCTCATTTTCCCGCTATGCCCAGGAAAACCTCGGCGGACTGGCGGGCTATATCACCGGCTGGACCTACTGCTTCGAAATCCTGATCGTCGCCATCGCCGACGTCACCGCCTTCGGTATCTACATGGGCGTCTGGTTCCCGACGGTGCCGCACTGGATCTGGGTGCTCAGCGTGGTACTGATCATCTGCGCCGTCAACCTGATGAGCGTCAAGGTGTTTGGTGAGCTGGAGTTCTGGTTCTCGTTCTTCAAAGTGGCCACCATTATCATCATGATCCTCGCCGGGTTCGGCATTATTATCTGGGGGATCGGCAACGGCGGCCAGCCGACCGGCATTCATAACCTGTGGAGCAACGGTGGCTTCTTCAGCAACGGCTGGCTGGGGATGGTGATGTCGCTGCAGATGGTGATGTTCGCCTACGGCGGCATCGAAATCATCGGTATTACCGCCGGTGAGGCGAAAGACCCGGAGAAATCCATTCCGCGCGCGATCAACTCGGTGCCGATGCGTATTCTGGTGTTCTACGTCGGCACGCTGTTCGTCATTATGTCCATCTATCCGTGGAACCAGGTGGGAACCGACGGCAGCCCCTTTGTTCTGACCTTCCAGCATCTGGGCATTACCTTCGCGGCCAGTATTCTTAACTTCGTGGTCCTGACGGCTTCGCTGTCGGCGATTAACTCCGACGTGTTCGGCGTAGGTCGTATGCTGCACGGTATGGCTGAGCAGGGCAGTGCGCCGAAGGTGTTCGCTAAAACGTCGCGTCGCGGTATTCCGTGGGTGACGGTGATGGTGATGACCATTGCGCTGCTGTTTGCGGTGTATCTCAATTACATCATGCCGGAAAACGTCTTCCTGGTGATCGCCTCCCTGGCCACCTTCGCTACGGTGTGGGTGTGGATTATGATCCTGTTGTCACAGATTGCCTTCCGCCGCCGTCTGTCACCCGAAGAGGTTAAGGCGCTGAAATTCAAAGTCCCCGGCGGAGTGGTGACCACGGTAGTCGGCCTGGTGTTCCTGGCCTTTATTATCGCCCTGATCGGCTATCATCCGGATACTCGTATCTCGCTGTATGTCGGTATGGCGTGGATCGGCCTGCTGCTGCTGGGCTGGGTCTTTAAGACCCGTCGCGATCGCCGCCTGGCGCAGGCTCAGTAAATGACACCGCCCCGGTCAGCATCACGCGACCGGGGCGGCTTGCAGTCCCGCGTCCTCCCCCGTTATCCTCCCCCAAAAAATCCTGTGATGATGAGTTCTGCGCCTGACGGCTATGGCAAGGTGTGCCCATTCTGCACAATGAGGATTCACGATGTTGAAGGCATGGCACCTTCCGGTTGCACCCTTTATCAAGGTGCAACAGGACCGACTGTTTATTACCCTGTGGTTAAGCGGTGAGTCGCTGCCGCAGCGGATCACGCTGCGCGCGGAAGAAGATAACGAAGAGCTGTCGCTGCCGATGCAGCGGCTCCGCCAGGCGCCGCAGCCCGGCGTGGTGGCATGGCGCGGTGAAATCTCTCTCGCCAGCGGCCAGCCGCGCCGCCGCTACAGCTTTAAGCTGCTGTGGGCTGACCATCAGCGCTGGTTTACGCCACAAGGTTTCACCCGTTTCCCGCCGGCCAGGCTGGAGCAGTTTGCCATTGACCTGCCGGACGCCGGCCCGCAGTGGGTGGTCGATCAGGTTTTCTATCAGATTTTCCCCGATCGCTTTGCCCGCAGCGCCGCACGTGAGGCTGACCAGGATGCAGTCTATTACCATCACGCGGCGGGGCGGGAGATTGTGCGCAAAGCGTGGGACGAACCGCTAACCGGCGAAGCGGGCGGGTCGACGTTCTACGGCGGCGATCTCGACGGCATCAGCGAAAAACTTCCGTATCTGAAGCAGCTCGGCGTCACCGCCCTCTATTTGAACCCGGTTTTCGCCGCCCCCAGCGTGCATAAATACGATACCGAGGATTATCGGCGCGTCGATCCGCAGTTTGGCGGCGACGCGGCGCTGCTCCGGCTGCGCCACAATACGCAGCGGGCGGGGATGCGTATGATCCTCGACGGTGTGTTCAACCATACCGGCGATTCCCATCCCTGGTTCGACCGACACCAGCAGGGCAGCGGCGGCGCCGGCCACTATCCGGACTCCCCGTGGCGCGACTGGTTCACCTTCTCAGAGGAGGGGCAGGCGCACAACTGGCTGGGCTATGCCAGTCTGCCGAAGCTCGACTATCGGTCGACCAGCCTGGTCAACGAGATCTATGCCGGCGAGGACAGCATCGTACGCCACTGGCTGAAGGCGCCGTGGAGCATGGACGGCTGGCGTCTGGACGTGGTGCATATGCTGGGCGAAGGTGGCGGGGCGCGAAATAACCTGCAGCATATCGCCGGCATCACTCAGGCGGCAAAGCAAACGCAGCCAGAAGCCTTTGTCTTTGGCGAACATTTTGGCGATGCGCGACAGTGGCTGCAGGCGGATGCCGAAGATTCGGCGATGAACTATCGCGGCTTTACCTTCCCGATCTGGGGATTCCTCGCCAATACTGATATTTCCTACGATCCGCAGAAGATAGACGCCCAGACCTGTATGGCGTGGATGGATAGTTATCGCGCCGGGCTGTCGCAGCAGCAGCAGCTGCGGATGTTCAACCAGCTCGACAGCCATGATACGGCGCGCTTTAAATCTCTCCTTGGCAAAGACGTAGCACGCCTGCCGCTGGCGGTGGTGTGGCTGTTTAGCTGGCCGGGCGTACCGTGCATCTACTACGGCGACGAGGTGGGCGTGGATGGCAATAACGATCCGTTCTGCCGCAAACCGTTCCCGTGGGATCCGGCGCTGCAGGATACCCAACTGCTGGCGCTGTATCAGCGGATGGCAAAACTGCGTAAGGCTCAGCAGGCGCTGCGCTACGGCGGCTGCCAGGTGATTTACGCCGAGGATAACGTAGTGGTGTTTGTCCGGGTCTACAAACAGCAGCGGGTGCTGGTGGCAATTAACCGCGGGGAAGCCTGCGAGGTGGTTATCGAGGATTCGCCGCTGCTGAACGTGGCAGGGTGGACGCTGCTGGAAGGCGCCGGCGCCTTCCAGGACGGAGTGCTGACCCTCCCGGCCATCTCCGCCAGCGTCTGGTCCGGCCGTTAACGGTAGAGCTGGCTCAGCAGGTCGTCGCGGAGGAGCGCCTCCCGCCACCAGTGCTGAGCCAGCCCGTCATTGCCGCTGCGCCAGGCCATGTAGGTGATATCTTTTTCCCGCCAGCAGGCGACGCTTTTCTCCACCAGACTGCCTTTTTCCAGCCACGGGCGAGCGATATGGCGCGGTAGAAAGCCGCAGCCCAGCCCGGCGCACAGCAGTTCGACTTTACTGGCGAAATCATCGACGCCGATTTGCGGCTGCTCGTCGAGGAGATTGCTGTTTAGCGGATGGCAATAACGGGCGCTGTCGCGGATCACGATGGCCCGATGCTGGCTGAGCTGTTTATTGGTCAGTGGCTCCTTCGCCTGAGCCAGCGGGTGGGCGGGGGCAACCACGAAAATATTATCCAGTGCGCCGAGGGTTTGCCATGACCACTCTGCAGAGGTCGGGGGCTCATTGATGGCGCCGAGGATAATATCCGCGCCATGGTGGGTCAGCTCTTCCCACGAACCGGCGAGGGTGTGATGACTGAAGTTCAGGCGCGTCTGCGGATTTTGCGCATAAAACTCGGCGATCAGCGGCAGCAGGGCAGAAAAGGGAAAGGAAGCATCGAGGGCAATCGCCAGTTCGCGTTCCCAGCCCGCGCTTAGCTGCTGCGCCTGCTTTTCCAGATCTCTGGCGGCACTTAAAAGCTGCCGCCCCTTCTCCAGCATCAACCGGCCGGTATCGGTAAACTTCGCCCGGTGGCCGGAGCGATCCAACAGCACAATATCCAGATCGTTCTCCAGCTTTTGGATCATATAGCTCAGGGCGGCGGGGGTTTTATACAGCGACTCCGCGGCGGTGGCGAAGGAGCCGTGTCTGTCCAGGGCATCAAGGATCATGAGTACATCAAAGTTCACGCGCATAGGGGAGCTATCCATTAATTCATTTTCCCTTGTTGTACCTAAGCGCAATAATCAATGCCAGTGAATAAATCAGAACAGTTTGGCGTAAAAATTTGATTAATGCGGATGCGAGCAAATCCTTGCTACGGGCAAAAAAATAAACCACAAAAAAACTTTAATAACTTGTTAGAAATAACTGGCTATACTCACCATGCTTTATCAGTCAGGATCTACACGACGCATTAATCATCATGTAATCTTTTTAACTTATTGATTAAGAAGGTATTTAATGTCTATTCGTGAACTGCTCGATCCCACTAATTCCGCACTTATCTTTATTGACCACCAGCCGCAGATGTCATTTGGCGTGGCGAATATCGATCGCCAGACCCTGAAAAATAACACCGTGGCGCTGGCAAAAGCGGGCAAAATTTTTAATGTGCCGGTGATTTATACCTCCGTAGAGACCAAAAGCTTCAGCGGTTATATCTGGCCGGAATTATTGGCCGTGCATCCTGACGTCAAGCCGATTGAACGTACCTCAATGAACTCCTGGGAAGACGACGCGTTTGTGGCGGCGGTGAAAGCGACCGGCCGTAAAAAGCTGGTGATCTCTGCCCTGTGGACCGAAGTCTGTCTGACGTTCCCGGCGCTGATGGCGCTGGAAGCAGGCTACGAGGTGTACGTAGTGACGGATACCTCCGGCGGCACCTCTGTCGACGCCCATGAGCGGTCCATTGACCGGATGGTGCAGGCGGGCGCGGTGCCGGTCACCTGGCAACAGGTGCTTCTGGAGTACCAGCGCGACTGGTCACGCAAAGCGACCTACGATGCGGTGATGGACCTTGTACGCGAACACAGCGGCGCCTACGGGATGGGCGTGGATTACGCTTATACCATGGTGCATGGCGCGCCGGAGCGCAAAGCGTAAATCACTTCATCCTTCAGGCTGCCTCTTTGTCGGCTGCGTTTGCCCGTCCCCGGTCACTGCCTCAGCTCAGCTCCGGGGACGTACCACTCTGTCGCCTCGACGCAGCATGAATGATGTTGTGTATATCATTTATGGCCAATGGCGGGAGCAATCCTGTCATTCCCCTGAAGTAAGGAACGCTTTATGGCGCAGCAAAAATCGGTAACCCTGGTCATCAGCCATCTGCTCGATCCGCAACACGGCCAGCGCTACGAAGAGTGGCTCGGTAAAATTATGCCCATTGCGGCCGAGTTTCCCGGCCATCTTGGCGCGAATGTGATCCGTCCCACCGCGGGGCAGAATCTGTGGAGCGTGATTATCCGCTTCGATACCCTGGAGCACCTCTACGCCTGGACGCAGTCGGAAACCCGTCGGCAGCTGGTGGCAGAGATTGCGCCGCTGCTGACGGAAGGCGATCGGACGGAGGTGCGGACGGAGCCGGCCTTCTGGTTTACCCCGCCGGCGGCGAACGTGCGCCAGCCGCGGCGGTGGAAACAGTTTCTGATCACCCTGCTGGTGATTTTTCCCAGCACCAACCTGGTGCCTGCGGTCACCGGCATGCTGTTGCCGTCGCTCAAAGGGAGCCTGCTGCTGCACCTGATCAATGATGCCTGCGTGGTTGCGCTGGTGGTCTGGTTCTGGATGCCCATCGTGACCCGCCTGTTTGCTGGCTGGTTAAAGAAAAACTGAGTCAGCCTCCTCAAGGAGTGCGTTATGTCGCAAACTGCCACACTGATTCTGACCCACGGTCAGATTCATACCCTCGATCGTGCGAATCCCTTGGCGGAAGCCGTGGCCATCGCCGACGGAAAAATTGTTGCTACCGGAAGTCACGATCGGATCATGAGCTTTGCCGCCGAGGGGACGCAAATCGTCGATCTCAAAGGGCATACGGTGATCCCTGGGCTCAACGATTCTCACCTGCACCTGATCCGCGGTGGGTTGAACTACAACCTTGAGCTCCGCTGGGAGGGCGTCCCCTCGCTGGCCGATGCCCTGCGAATGCTTAAGGATCAGGCCGATCGCACTCCCTCCCCGCAGTGGGTGCGGGTGGTCGGCGGCTGGAGCGAATTCCAGTTCGCCGAGCGGCGGATGCCAACCCTGGAAGAGCTGAACGACGCGGCGCCCGATACACCGGTGTTTGTGCTGCATCTCTACGATCGCGCGCTGCTGAACCGCGCGGCGCTGAAAGCCGTGGGTTATACCAAAGAGACGCCGGATCCGGTGGGCGGAGAGATCGTCCGCGATAGCCGTGGCAACCCGACCGGGATGCTGATCGCCAAGCCGAACGCCATGATCCTCTACGCTACGCTGGCCAAAGGGCCGAAGCTGCCGCTGGATCTGCAGGTGAATTCTACCCGCCAGTTTATGCGCGAGCTGAACCGACTGGGGCTGACCAGCGCCATCGACGCCGGGGGCGGTTTCCAGAACTATCCGGAAGATTATGAAATTATCGAACAGCTGCATGCGAAAGAGCAGATGACCGTGCGCATCGCTTACAACCTGTTTACCCAGCGGCCGAAGCAGGAGCTGGAGGACTTCGAACGCTGGACCGATATGCTGAAGCCGGGGCAGGGCACCGACTTCTATCGCGCCAACGGCGCCGGCGAGATGCTGGTGTTCTCGGCGGCGGATTTTGAAGATTTCCTGCAGCCGCGGCCGGATCTGCCGCAAGGCATGGAGGATGAGCTGGAGCGGGTGGTGCGCCATCTGGTGGAGCATCGCTGGCCGTTCCGCCTGCATGCCACCTACGACGAGTCCATCAGTCGGATGCTGGACGTGTTTGAGAAGGTGAACCGCGATATCCCGTTTAATGGTCTGCACTGGTTCTTCGATCATGCCGAGACCATTACCGAGCGTAACATTGAGCGGGTGAAGGCGCTGGGCGGCGGTATTGCGGTGCAGCATCGGATGGCCTTCCAGGGCGAATATTTTGTCGATCGCTACGGCAAAGAGGCGGTGAAATATACCCCGCCGGTAGCGAAAATGCTGGAACTGGACGTGCCGGTGGGGCTGGGCACCGATGCGACCCGCGTCGCCAGCTATAATCCGTGGACTGCGCTGTACTGGCTGGTCTCCGGGCGCACCGTTGGCGGGATGGCGATGTATGACGACGACAACCGCTTGCCGCGCGATGTCGCGCTGGAGCTGTGGACGGCGGGCAGCGCCTGGTTCTCCAGCGAGCAAGGCAAGAAAGGCCGTCTGGCCGCCGGTCAGCTTGCCGATCTGGTGGTGCTGTCGAAAGACTACTTCAGTGTCGCGGAAGAGGAGATCAAAGGCATTGAGTCCGTGCTGACGGTGGTTGATGGCAAAGTGGTGTACGCCGCCGGTCACTTCTCGCCGCTGGCGCCGCCGCCTATTCCGGTGCTGCCTGAGTGGTCACCGGTGGTGAAAGTCCCGGGTCATTACCGTTCCGCTCCGCCGGCGGCGGCTAAAATCGGCGCCATAGTGCAGATGCACCAGTGCTGCGGCAGCTGCGGCGTTCACGGCCACCAACATGATATTGCGCGCAAGTCGTCGATTCCGGTCTCCGATGAGCAAGCTTTCTGGGGCGTGCTGGGCTGCTCCTGCTTTGCCTTCTGATACCTGACGCCTCCGCCCCGGCAGCTTCGGGGCGGAGGTTTCAGCCCAGGCCCGGCGTCAATAGCGCTGCTGTGAGCCAAAAAGCGCCATGCGGCGGGCAATCATCTCGCGTACTGGCTGCAGTCCCTGGGTGATGACTTTCCGCGGATCGTTCACATCGTGCCCGGTGTCGGCGGCAAAGATCGCTTTCACCTGCTGACACCAGGCGTACATGTTTTCGGTATTGACGTTAATCTTGGCGGTGCCGCAGGCAATCGCCCGGCGCATATCCTCATCGGCAATACCGGTGCCGCCATGCAGCACCAGCGGGACCTTCACGCGATCGGCAATGGCTTTCATCTCAGTAAATCCCAGCCGGGCTTTACCTTTATACAGACCATGGGTGGAACCCAGCGCGGCGGCGAGGCAATCCACCTGCGTTTCTGTCACCAGGGTGTAGCACTCTTCAGGATCGGCGTAAATGACCTCGGAGTTAACGATACCGTCTTCACTGCCGGCGATGGTCCCCAGTTCGGCTTCCACGGAGATGCCCTTGCTGTGCGCCAGCTCCACCAGGTGGCGGGTGATGGCCAGGTTTTCCCTGAACGGCAGATGTGAACCATCAAACATAATGGAACTGAAGCCGGCAGCGATCGCGGCTTCGCAGGCTTCCTGGGTGGTGCCGTGATCCAGATGCAGGGCCACCGGAATATCAATATGTAAATAATCTATGGCATTAACCACAATATCATGAATACATTTAAGCCCGAGCATATGCTTAACCGTGCCGCCAGACACGCCCAAAATAACCGGTGAGCGGCACTGCTGGGCGGTGCTTAATACGGCGCCGACCCATTCCAGATTATTAATGTTGAACTGACCGACGGCGTAACCGTTCTTTAGGGCATGCTGAAGCATGTCCTTCATCGACACTAACATATTCACCTCTTGATATGTATTAAACGCAGTTATTCTTCAAAATATTGCTTTAAGTTTCTCTCGTAGCTATTTAGCGAGTGGTGGACGACCGCCAGATCCGGCATCGATTCCCGTACCCCTTTTTTCTCAATAGAAATAGCGGCGGTCAGGCTGGCAAATAAAATAATATTATCAATATGCCATGAATAATGGACGCCATAGGTAAAGGCGCCGTGAAAAACATCCCCGGCGCCAGTGGTATCAACGGCATTGCACAGCCAGGAAGGGACGATCTGCAGCATACCGCTCTTTAAGAAGGCACAGCCTTTTTCGCCAAGGGTGATAAACGCCTCGCCGCGGCAAATTTTATTCAGCTCAATCAGGGCTGCTTTAATTTCTGCTTCGGTGCTCAGTAAACGATAGCTCATATAATCGCGGGCAAAATGTTCGCTTACGACAAAATAGTCAGTCCAGGCCGCCAGTTTAATATTGCTGGCACGCAGTGAACCCCCGTCCATCACGACTTTGGCGTGGGGCAGTTTCTTAATTAAATATTCACTGATTTCTGCCTCATGGCCGTCAATTAAAATGGTGACTGGCTCCTCGCTGGCAATCAGCCGCTCGGCGAGGTCGTCCAGTTTGAGCTTTTGATCGTAGGTCAGGGAAGGTGGCGTTTGCATCTTGCGGGTAATAATCGTCCGCGAACCCGTTAAGCGATTGACCAGCACCGAGGCCAGCGGGGTGATCATGTCATCGGAGAAAACCACCTGGCTGGTATCCACGCCCGCCTCGGCAAATTCATCAATAATGCGCTGGCCGTAAAGGTCCTGATGCAGATGACCAATGTAATAGACCTCCTCACCCCACAATCCCAGCAGCCATGCCGCATTGGCCGCTGGGCCGCCGCCGCTTTCTATAAAATCATGACAAAAGTTTTTGGTATTCTCCTGGGGCCATTCATTGAGAAAGAAAAACTGATCGAAACAAGCAAATCCAATGGACAAAATAGCCATAACCACTCCTGATTATTGGTCAGCGGCGGGGGAGCGTGACCTCCCCGCCGGGAAAAATGACGTCGCTTATTCATTTTTCTGCTTCGCCGTGAGCTCCTCATAGCTGAGCGTATCGCCCACCACCCGTACCTGACGGAAACAGAAAGGCGCCAGCAGCGCGACGAGCAGCACCAGACAAATCAGATAGATAGTGACCTGGCCAAACTGGGTGAATGCATTGCCGATGATGATGCCCCATACCGCGAAGTCGAAATCGGCGAAGGTGCTGTTTTCAAACCCGAGGTTGCCGAGCGCCGGCAGCAGCATCGCCGGCAGGAAGGCGAGGAAGATCCCACCGATAAAGGAGGCGATGATACATCCGCGCTTACCGCCCAGCTTGTCGGCGAAGACGCCGGACGTGCCGCCGCAGAAGAAGTGCGGCACCATGCCGGGAATAATCAGCGCCATGCCCAGCCCGCCGAGCAAGAGCATCCCGACCAGCCCGCCCACGAAGGAGCTGATGAATCCCACCACCACGGCGGTGGGGCTAAAGGTGAAGAATACCGCGCAGTCAACGGCCGGTATGGAGTCCGGGATCAGCTTCTGGCTGATGCCCTGGAATGCCGGCACCAGATCGCCAAGGATCAGCCGCACACCGTTGTACACAATGGCCACGCCAACGGCGAACTGCAGGCCGGTCAGCACTGAGAAGATCAGCATGTTTTGGTCGGTGATGGTGCTCAGGTATGCCGACCCGGCGACAGCGCTGCAGACAAAGTAGATAACAAACATCACGATACCGGTGGTGACTGTGGTATCGCGCAGAAAGCCCCACTTTTCTGAAATTTCGGTATCCGCGAAGGAATTTGCCGGATTGCCGGTCCGGCTGGCGATCCAGGCCGAGAGGTAGTAGCCGAGGGAGCCGAAATGACCCATGGCGATCCCTCCGTCTTCCGTGACCTGCTTGGTGTAACGCTGACCAATGGCGGGGGAGATGGCGGACCATGATCCCAGCAGGAATCCGCCGATCAGGATCAACATCCAGCCATGGAACTCCGCCGCCTGCAGGACGGCGGAAAACAGGCAGGCGAGAAAGAACGAGTGATGGCCGGTCAGAAAGATATATTTATACTTGGTACAGCGGGCGATAATCAGGTTGAAAATAAAACCTAACAGTAAAATACTCATGGTTTCCACGCCCAGCATCTTCTGGGCGACGGAGACAATGGCTTCATTGTTTGGAATAACACCGCGGATATTAAATCCGGCCTCGATAATACCGCCCAGCGGGTTGAGATTGGCAACGATAACGCCTGCGCCAGCGCTCAACATCAAATAACCTAAAATCGGTTTTAATGTGCCGGTAAGGAGTTTATTACCGGGGGAGCGCAGCGCCACTAAACCGACAAAAGCAATCAGCCCCATTAAAAAAGCAGGTTGACTGAATATTTCCGCTAAGAAACTAAGAATAGCCTGCATGGTCGTTCCCTCTATGTTGATTAAGAGTGAGTCGCCGCAATTTTGGTCAGCGCGTCGGTAATATCCTCGGCGATCTTCGCTTTATGGACGTAGCTACGAATGATGGCGACATGACAGTGGGCCGGAAATTGATTTGCCAGTTCTTTGATCGTGACGTAAAGGTCGGCTTTTTCCCCGACGGCGTTAGCAAAATCGACCGAGGCGACGTCCGCTTTGATACCTAATTCTTCACAGATCTTTTTCACATTATTCGCAGCCATCAATGAACTGCCAATACCGTTACCACAAACCGTTCTGATAACTAACATAATGACTACTCCATTTGTTTTTGGATGAATTGTAAGACTGAATTGACGTCATTTTCCTGCTGAAGGAAGGTCACAATATCTGACTCGATCAGCGAGGCTATCAGTTGGATCATTTTGATATGACTGTCAGCGTCCGCGCCGGCGATAGCAATAATGACGGTAACCGGATCGAACTCATCGTGGCCGAAGGTCACTGGCGTGGCGGTGGTGACAAGCGAAAATCCGGTCTGCAATGCCCCTTTTTCCGGTCGGGCATGCGGCATGGCAATCCCGTCATCTATAACGATGGCAGCGCCGAAATCTTCGTATACCGTCAGCATCTCGTTGACATATTCGGGACTGCAAATCTGGCGCCTGGCGAGTAATGAACCCGCCAGTTCGATGGCCTCTTCCGCACGGGAAATATTCTGCTTAAGGGCGATTAACGTCGGGTCAAAAATAATCTCCATTCTCTGCTCCTGAACGTATTCCTGTTCCTGAGTAAAATCATGACTAAATACATTGATGAAAATGATGGATGAGATCACATCCGGGGTTTTAAATATTGATGGCGATCACATCGGCAGGAAAGTACCGGCAGAAAACGATATAAATAATTTATATATTTTTCAGTGGATTATGCAGGTTGTGTATTTAAACGCTGAAATTTGACAGAGAAAAAGTGAGAGGTAGAGCGAATTTTTTCGGCAGAAGTGTATTGCTGGTCACAATTATCGGCGGGTCATTTTCTTAAATTTTGACGCCGTTAACAAAAAAGGCCCGCCTGAGCGAGCCTTTTATAAAAACGCGTGCCGATTACAGGCTGGAGACGTTTTCGGTCAGGTATTTTGCAACGCCTTCCGGAGAGGCAGCCATACCTTCTTTTCCTTTTTCCCACTGCGCCGGGCAGACTTCGCCGTGCTCTTCGTGGAACTGCAGCGCGTCGACCATGCGCAGCATTTCGTCGATGTTACGGCCCAGCGGCAGGTCGTTAACCACCTGGTGGCGTACCACGCCGTTAGCGTCGATCAGGAAGGAGCCGCGCAGCGCTACGCCTTCGTCCGGATGCTCGATACCGTAAGCTTTCTGGATTTCACGTTTGATGTCAGCAACCATCGCGTATTTAACCGGGCCGATACCGCCCTGGTCGACCGGGGTGTTACGCCATGCGTTGTGAACGAACTCGGAATCGAAGGAAACGCCAACGACTTCTACGCCGCGTTTCTGGAATTCTTCGTAGCGTTTGTCGAACGCGATCAGCTCAGACGGGCAAACGAAGGTGAAGTCCATCGGCCAGAAGAACAGAACGGTAGGTTTACCGTTGGTGTGCTGTTTGAAATTGAATTTCTCAACGATCTCACCATTACCCAGCACAGCGGCTGCAGTAAAATCCGGCGCTTGACGAGTGACCAGAACCATTTGATTCTCCTGTAATTACTAAGGTTATTTGGAACGCAACGCGGGCAAGTATAGAGCCTGCCCGGCAATAACACAAA
The DNA here is from genome assembly GCF_002806655.1 of Klebsiella sp. K-Nf6. Lineage (NCBI taxonomy): Bacteria > Pseudomonadati > Pseudomonadota > Gammaproteobacteria > Enterobacterales > Enterobacteriaceae > Klebsiella > Klebsiella sp. K-Nf6. The sequence goes on from NZ_PIBN01000007.1 coordinate 120,650, forward strand.
GAGGCGCTAACAATCGTTCAGCCAGCTTTTACCTATCAATGACGCAACGATTACAGCTGTTTGTTTTCTGCCAGGCGCATCATCTGCGGATAAAAGCGCCAGAACTGCCCCTCCAGCTGGTCGTAGTGGGTATCCAGATCCTGCCAGGAGTCGCGCAGGGCGTCGAGACGCGGACGGCGGCTGGCCATGCCGTTAAGCACGCGCTGAATAAAATCCATCTCCTGATAGCGCTCCAGCCAGCGCTCCGACCACAGGTACTGATTCAGATTGACGAAGCGTGGCGGCGAGTCAGGCAGGATGGGGACAATCTGCTGCTCGGCGTAGCGCACGAACTCGTCCAGCGGCAGGTCAGGGGAGAGCTGCGCCCAGTGCTGCGACAGGAAATGATCCCACATGACATCGAGGGTGATGGGGGCGACGCGACGGGTCTGCGGGCGAAACCACTCCAGCGCCTCTTTGACTTCCGCCAGATTGTCAGTCATCACGTCAATCCGGCGATGCATATAGATGCCGTCGATGATCTCCGCCGGATAGTCGCCCTGCGGGTTGCCGCGCACAAAATCGGCCATCAGGTTGCCGGGCAGCGAACTGTCGGCGAGATGGGCCAAGTGCAGGTGGGCGAGAAAATTCATAAAACGACATCCTTTAAATACGAGCGGGCGGGTGGAATCACCGATGTCGCGCTGAACGGCGCCTCGGTGTCCGAATGGCATGCTGTCTGGCCGCGCGCGGCACCTTTGCCACCGGTAAGGCATCCGGCTGCCGCATGGTGGCATTCGGAATGATTTGGAATATAGATTATGTCATTCATCCGGAGGGGTAAAGGTTGCAGGCGGAACGCCCCGGCACTAGACTACCCGCCTCTTTATTCAGTCTGAGTTACCGTCATGCGCGTTACCGATTTTGCTTTTGAACTACCCGAATCCCTGATTGCCCACTATCCGATGCCTGAGCGCAGCAGCTGCCGCCTGCTCTCCCTGGACGGGCCGACGGGCGCGCTGACGCATGGAACCTTCACCGATATCCTCGATAAGCTCAATCCCGGCGACCTGCTGGTGTTTAACAATACCCGGGTGATCCCGGCGCGTCTGTTCGGCCGCAAGGCCAGCGGCGGCAAGATTGAAGTGCTGGTGGAGCGGATGCTGGATGATAAGCGCATCCTGGCCCATATTCGCGCCTCGAAAGCGCCGAAACCAGGCGCCGAGCTGCTGCTGGGCGATGACGAGAGCATTAAGGCCACTATGCTGGCGCGTCATGGCGCGCTGTTTGAAGTGGAATTTAACGACGAGCGTCCGGTGCTGGAGATCCTCAACGGGATCGGCCATATGCCGCTGCCGCCCTACATTGATCGTCCTGACGAAGACGCCGACCGCGAGCTCTATCAAACCGTTTACGGCACCAGGCCGGGCGCGGTAGCCGCCCCGACCGCCGGTTTGCATTTCGACGAACCGCTGCTGGACAAACTGCGCGCCAAAGGCGTTGAGATGGCGTTTGTCACCCTGCACGTGGGGGCGGGGACCTTCCAGCCGGTGCGCGTCGACAGCATTGAAGAGCACACCATGCACTCTGAATATGCGGAAGTGCCGCAGGAGGTGGTCGATGCGGTGCTGGCGGCGAAAGCGCGCGGCAACCGCGTGATTGCGGTAGGCACCACCTCGGTACGCTCGCTGGAAAGCGCGGCGCAGGCGGCGAAAGACGCCCTGATCGCGCCGTTCTTCGACGATACGCAGATTTTCATCTACCCGGGTTATCAGTACCAGGTGATCGATGCGCTGGTGACCAACTTCCATCTCCCTGAATCCACACTGATTATGCTGGTGTCGGCGTTTGCGGGTTATCAGCACACCATGAACGCCTATCAGGTGGCGGTTGAGCAGAAATATCGCTTTTTTAGCTACGGGGATGCGATGTTTATCACGTACAATCCGCAGGCTATTTCTGAGCGTCCCTGAAAAGGCCGGCCCGCCGGCTTTTTGGACGCCATGACGCATTTTTTAGCCACGGAATCATTCCGTGGCGAGTATGAAAACGTCGGACTGTTTTTCTGACGCAGGAGCAAGCATGAAATTTGAACTGGATACCACCGACGGTCGCGCCCGCCGCGGTCGCCTGGTGTTTGAGCGCGGCGTGGTGGAAACACCGGCCTTTATGCCCGTTGGCACCTACGGCACCGTCAAAGGGATGACGCCGGAAGAGGTGGAAGCCACCGGCGCGCAGATTATTCTCGGCAACACCTTCCACCTGTGGCTGCGCCCAGGTCAGGAGATCATGAAGCTGCACGGCGATCTGCACGATTTTATGCAGTGGAAAGGACCGATCCTTACCGATTCCGGCGGCTTCCAGGTATTCAGCCTTGGCGATATTCGTAAGATCACCGAGCAGGGCGTCCACTTCCGCAACCCGATCAACGGCGATCCGATTTTCCTCGATCCGGAAAAATCGATGGAGATTCAGTACGATCTCGGTTCCGACATCGTGATGATCTTCGACGAGTGTACACCGTACCCGGCGGACTGGGATTACGCCAAGCGCTCGATGGAGATGTCTCTGCGCTGGGCCAAGCGCAGCCGTGACCGTTTCGATGGCCTCGGCAATAAAAACGCGCTGTTTGGCATCATTCAGGGCAGCGTTTACGAAGATTTACGTGATATCTCGGTGAAAGGTCTGGTAGAGATTGGCTTTGATGGCTACGCTGTCGGCGGTTTGGCGGTCGGTGAGCCGAAGGAAGACATGCATCGCATTCTGGAACACGTCTGCCCGCAGATCCCGGCCGATAAGCCACGATACCTGATGGGCGTCGGGAAGCCGGAAGATCTGGTGGAAGGGGTACGTCGCGGTATCGATATGTTCGACTGCGTCATGCCGACGCGCAACGCGCGTAACGGCCACCTGTTCGTCACCGACGGCGTGGTGAAAATCCGCAACGCGAAGCACAAAAGCGATACCGCACCGCTGGACGCCGAGTGTGATTGCTATACATGTCGCAATTATTCACGCGCTTACTTGCATCACCTCGACCGTTGCAACGAAATATTGGGCGCGCGTCTCAATACCATTCATAACCTGCGCTACTATCAGCGTTTAATGGCTGGTTTACGCAAGGCTATCGAAGAGGGTAAATTAGAGAGCTTCGTGACCGATTTTTACCAACGTCAGGGGCGCACCGTGCCTCCTTTGAACGTTGATTAATTTTAATAATGAGGGAATTTCAATGAGCTTTTTTATTTCTGATGCGGTAGCGGCAACGGGTGCACCGGCGCAGGGCAGCCCGATGTCTCTGATTCTGATGCTGGTGGTGTTCGGTCTGATTTTTTACTTCATGATCCTGCGTCCACAGCAGAAGCGCACCAAGGAACACAAGAACCTGATGAACTCCATCGCCAAAGGTGATGAAGTGCTGACCAACGGCGGTCTGGTCGGTCGCGTGACCAAAGTAGCGGAAACTGGCTACATTGCTATCGCGCTGAACGATACCACTGAAGTGGTTATCAAACGTGACTTCGTTGCTGCCGTTCTGCCGAAAGGCACCATGAAGGCGCTGTAATCTAACTTTTCCCAAAGGGAACTGCCGTGTTAAACCGTTATCCTTTGTGGAAGTACGTCATGCTGGTCGTCGTCATTGTCGTCGGCCTGATCTATGCGCTTCCCAACCTGTATGGTGAGGATCCGGCTGTTCAAATCACTGGCGCGCGCGGCGTCGCCGCCAGTGAGCAAACGCTGATCCAGGTCCAGAAAACTTTACAAGAAGAAAAAATAACCGCGAAGTCTGTGGCACTGGAAGAGGGCGCTATTCTTGCGCGCTTCGACACCACTGATACCCAGCTGCGTGCGCGTGAAGCGCTGCTTACCGTGCTGGGTGACAAATACGTCGTGGCGCTAAACCTTGCTCCGGCAACCCCACGCTGGCTGGCGGCGATGTATGCCGAGCCAATGAAGCTGGGTCTTGATCTGCGCGGCGGCGTGCACTTCCTGATGGAAGTCGACATGGACACCGCGTTAGGCAAACTGCAGGAACAGAACATCGACAGCCTGCGCAGCGAACTGCGTGACAAAGGCATTCCTTACGCGACCGTGCGCAAGGAAGACAACTACGGTCTGAGCATCGTCTTCCGCGACAGCGCGGCGCGCGACCAGGCTATCTCTTATCTCAGCCCTCGCCATCGCGATCTGGTGATTTCCTCTCAGGGTGACAACAGCCTGAAAGCGGTGATGACCGATGAGCGCCTGAAAGAAGCCCGTGAGTACGCGGTTCAGCAGAACATTAACATTCTGCGTAACCGTGTGAACCAGCTGGGCGTCGCCGAACCACTGGTTCAGCGTCAGGGTGCTGACCGCATCGTGGTTGAGCTGCCGGGTATCCAGGATACCGCGCGGGCGAAAGAGATCCTTGGCGCAACCGCGACCCTCGAGTTCCGTCTGGTCAATACCAACGTGGACCAGTCCGCCGCCGCCTCTGGCCGCGTGCCGGGCGACTCGGAAGTGAAAGAGACGCGTGAAGGCCAGCCGGTGGTGCTGTACAAGCGGGTGATCCTGACCGGTGACCATATCACCGACTCGACCTCCAGCATGGATGAGTACAACCAGCCGCAGGTCAACATCTCGCTGGACAGCGCGGGCGGTAATATCATGTCTAACTTCACCAAGGACAATATCGGCAAGCCGATGGCGACCCTGTTCGTGGAGTATAAAGACAGCGGTAAGAAAGATGCTAACGGCCGCGCTATCCTGGCGAAAGAGGAAGAGGTGATTAACATCGCCAACATCCAGTCGCGTCTGGGTAACAGCTTCCGTATCACCGGTATCAGCAATCCGAACGAAGCGCGCCAGCTGTCGCTGCTGCTGCGTGCCGGTGCGCTGATTGCGCCGATTCAGATCGTCGAAGAGCGGACTATCGGCCCAACCCTCGGTATGCAGAACATCAAGCAGGGCCTGGAAGCGTGTCTGGCCGGTCTGGTGGTCTCTATCCTGTTCATGATCTTCTTCTACAAGAAGTTCGGTCTGATTGCGACCTCGGCGCTGATTGCCAACCTGGTACTGATTGTCGGCATTATGTCCCTGATCCCGGGGGCGACGCTGACCATGCCGGGCATCGCGGGTATCGTATTAACCCTTGCGGTGGCGGTCGATGCTAACGTTCTTATCAACGAACGTATCAAAGAAGAGCTGAGCAACGGGCGTTCCGTTCAGCAGGCGATTGACGAAGGTTATCGCGGCGCGTTCAGCTCGATCTTCGATGCCAACGTGACGACGCTAATCAAAGTGATCATCCTGTACGCCGTCGGTACTGGTGCCATTAAAGGGTTTGCGATTACCACCGGTATCGGTATCGCGACCTCAATGTTTACCGCTATCGTCGGCACCCGTGCCATCGTGAACCTGCTGTACGGCGGCAAGCGCGTTAAAAAGCTGTCTATCTGAGGAGTGCGTTGTGGCACAGGAATATACTGTTGAACAATTGAACCACGGCCGTAAAGTCTGGGACTTTATGCGCTGGGACTACTGGGCCTTCGGCATTTCAGGTTTTCTGCTGATTGTGTCGATTGCCATCATTGGCGTCCGCGGCTTTAACTGGGGGCTCGATTTCACCGGTGGTACGGTGATCGAAATTACCCTTGAGAAGCCGGTCGATCTGGACCAGATGCGCGATTCCCTGCAGAAAGCGGGCTTTGAAGAGCCGCAGGTGCAGAACTTTGGCAGCAGCCGCGACATCATGGTACGTATGCCGCCGGTGCATGACGCCAACGGCAGCCAGGAGCTGGGCAGCAAGGTCGTGACGGTGATTAACGAATCGACCAGTCAGAATGCGGCGGTGAAGCGAATTGAGTTTGTCGGCCCGAGCGTCGGCGCGGACCTCGCGCAAACCGGCGCCCTGGCGCTGATTGCGGCGCTGGTCTGTATCCTGATCTACGTCGGCTTCCGCTTCGAATGGCGTCTGGCCGCCGGGGTGGTTATCGCCCTGGCGCACGACGTGGTGATCACCATGGGCGTACTGTCGCTGTTCCATATCGAAATCGACCTGACCATCGTGGCCTCGTTGATGTCGGTTATCGGCTACTCGCTGAACGACAGTATCGTGGTATCGGACCGTATCCGTGAAAACTTCCGTAAGATCCGCCGCGGTACGCCGTACGAGATCTTTAACGTGTCGTTGACCCAGACGCTGCACCGTACCTTGATCACCTCCGGGACTACCTTGATGGTGATCCTGATGCTGTTCCTGTTCGGCGGCCCGATTCTGGAAGGCTTCTCGCTGACCATGCTGATCGGTGTCTCCATCGGTACGGCTTCTTCTATCTACGTCGCCTCTGCGCTGGCGTTGAAACTGGGTATGAAGCGCGAGCATCTGATCCAGCAGAAGGTCGAGAAAGAAGGGGCGGATCAGCCGTCTATTCTGCCGTAATACGGTTCAGTTGAGATAAAGCAATCCCGGCCCAGGTGGCCGGGATTTTTTTGTCCGCGATAAAACCTGCTGACAGTATGCTGTCAGGAGCCCTCCCATACACTACTTCTGAACTCACTAACGAGCAGGAGGAAGTATGAATAACGTGATTAACTGGTTTGAAATTCCGGTCGCCGATATGGATCGCGCCGTCGCGTTTTATGAGCCAGTGATGCAGGTGACGCTGCGTCGCGAAACCATGGACTGCGCCGAACTGGCGGTGTTCCCGCATCAGGATCCGGCCCCTGGCGGCGCGCTGGCCAAATTTGAGGGTATCGCGCCTTCAGCGCAGGGCGCTATTATTTACCTGCATACTGACCATCTTGCCGCCACGCTGGACCGCGTTGCCTCGGCGGGTGGGGCGTGTGTTTTCGGGCCGCTGACGCTGCCGAATGATATTGGCACCATCGCGCTGTTTACTGACAGCGAGGGCAACCGCGTCGGCCTGCACCAGCCGGCTTAACCTAAACTTTTTGTGAAGTGAGACATGACCCGACGCGCCGACCGTTTATTTCAGATTGTGCAGATCCTGCGCGGCAGGCGGCTCACTACCGCCGCGCTGCTGGCGGAGCGGCTGGGCGTGTCGGAGCGCACCGTGTATCGCGATATTCGCGATCTCTCCCTCTCCGGCGTGCCGGTGGAGGGCGAGGCGGGGAGTGGTTATCGCCTGCTGGCGGGTTACGATCTGCCGCCGCTGATGCTGACCACCAAAGAATCCGAAGCGCTGATCGCCGCGATTCGGCTGCTGAAAACCTGGGGTGGTGAGGCGCTGTCGCAATCACTGGAATCCGCCCAGGAGAAGATGCTGGCGATCCTGCCGGAAGCGCGCCGGCGCCAGGCGGAGCAGACCCGCCTGTTTGCCCCCGATCTCGGCGCCCATCGTTATGCCAAAACCTATTTTGACGTCATTCATCAGGCGGTCTCCGGCCAGCAGGTGCTACAGCTGCGCTATCAGGATGAGTCTGGCCGGGTGACCGAGCGCGACGTGCTGCCGCTGGGGCTGTTTTTTTGGGGGGAGCGCTGGCTTCTGGTGGCCTGGTGCGAGCTGCGTAATGATTATCGTAACTTTCGCCTCGACCGTTGTCTGGCGGTCAGGGCGACCGAGCGTCGATTCAGCGAGTGTGCCGATCGCTCATTAAGCGATTTTCTGCGCAAGGTGCGGTGCGACGTGTGGGAGAAATAAAAACGCCCGGGTGGCCCGGGCGCTGTGTTGCCGTATCAGCAATTAGAAGTTGTAACCGACCACGAAGTAACCACCCCAGCCGGTCGAGCGGACGCTGAAATCGCCATCGCCGAAGTTCAGCTTGGCATCGTCAGCCCACTGGCCGCCGTTATGGAAGTAACGGGCCACCACCGAGTAGTGCCAGTGCGCGTAGTTCAGCGCCAGGATGTGGCTGGAAGCGATGGAGTTGCTGGTGCGCGCGTGCTTCCCGTTCAGATCGTAGAAGTTGTCATCGCCGAGGTCAGAACCCCAGTCGAAGTTGGTGAAGCCGATGTAGCTCAGCGAGCCGCCCCACAGGTCGGTCAGCGGCACGAAGTATTTCACTTTGAAGCGGTAGCCGTCCCACTCGTTTTCGTTGGACGCGCCGTAGTTCTGCCACTGGTATTTGGCGTAGACGTTCAGTGACAGGCTCATCGGCAGGCCGGTATCAATATCGGTACCCAGACCCATATACCAGGTGCTCTGCTCCTGAGAATCGTTGCGGCCCATATCGTAGATATAGTTGTTCGCGAAGTACCACTCTTTGAACGGCCCGAAGCTCAGATCGGTATTGGTCAGCTTATCGATAGAGAAACGCGGTTCGATCTCCATAAACAGCGGCGAGCCGTTGTTCCAGATACCTTTTGCCGTGCTGTTGCCGCCGAAGAATACCGGGGCATCGATATAGCCGTAGAAATCAAACCAGTCTTTTTTGGCGAACGCTTCATATTCCAGGTAGGTATCGTTACGGATCTGCGGTCCAAAACGGGTGTGATAGCTGCCCACCACGTTAACACTCTGGTGCCACCAGTCAGACAGGTACTGCGGTTTATCGTTTTCTGCCGCGCCCGCAGTAAAAGAAGTGGAGAGCGCCACAACCGCACCCGCTGCCAGTAATGTTTTTTTCATAGTAATGCCACTGTTTAATTTGAGCCTGAAGGCGTTAAAAGAAGTGCCGAAGCGTTTCTAAATATTTCGTCTTTCTGTGGGGGTCTATTATAGGAATCATTGCTCACAAAAATACGTGTTGTTTCACATAACCAGAACATGCGTAATCGATTGCGTTCACGATTCTATGCATTTCTTGACAAAATGCTACTGAAAATCGCGGTGCAGAACGATTTCTAATGAACTCTTGTGAAAAGTTGTAAGTGGATAAAAACGACGGGGGCAGGACGTCGCCGGGCAGGGGCTGGCCCGGCGTGGAGGCTTACTGTGCGGCGGCTGGCTGGATATCGTGGACGCGAATAAAACCAACTTTGTCCGGCGTCACGTTCAGGCGCAGCGGGATATCCACATCGCTGGGGGCGAGGATGCTGGCCGGGGCGCTAATCAGCTGATCCTGAACATTGACTTCCTGATAGCTGTGGGTGGTGCCGGTGATCTGCCCGGAGGCGACGGTGGCGGTAAAGGCCGGCAGCGGATCGTTGGATTCACCCTGAATGCGTAAAGTCAGGCGTGACCCGTCGCCATCCGGCGTAATGCTGCCCACCGACATGCGCAGGGTGCCGATCTGGCTCTCCAGCCGCGCCGGGGTTTGGGCATCCGGCAGCAGATAGACGCCGCGGGTGGATTTCGCGTTCAGCGCATTTTGCTGGGTGATTTTAATCGTTTGCTGATTAAGCTGGGTCATCTCCTGGCTCAGCGTACTCACGCTCTGGTGCATCTGGCGGACTTCGCTTTGCTGGGCGCAGGCGCTCAGGGTGAACAGGCTGCCAACGATGGCGAGTTTCAGGTAACGTCTTGTCATGGTCAGGATTCCGTTTGCAGAGGATGCTTAATGGTAGCCAAACCGCCTGCCTCTCCCATAGATCCTTTGTCTCAAAAGCTCTTTCTTTGTAGTCAGGTCACTTCGCGGTAAACTACCCTTCAGTTTAACTACCTGTCAGGACGCGCTATGCATTGCCCTTTCTGTTTCGCCGTGGATACCAAAGTGATCGACTCTCGTCTGGTGGGGGAAGGCTCTTCTGTGCGTCGCCGTCGGCAGTGTCTGGTCTGTAACGAACGCTTTACTACCTTCGAAGTGGCGGAGCTGGTGATGCCCCGGGTGGTGAAGAGTAACGATGTGCGCGAACCCTTCAACGAAGACAAGCTGCGCAGCGGGATGCTGAAAGCGCTGGAGAAACGCCCGGTTAGCGCCGATGACGTGGAAATGGCGGTCAACCATATCAAAACCCATCTGCGTGGCACCGGTGAGCGCGAAGTGGCCAGCAAAATGATTGGCAATCTGGTGATGGAGCAGCTGAAGAAGCTCGATAAGGTCGCCTATATTCGCTTCGCTTCCGTCTATCGCAGCTTCGAAGACATCAAAGAGTTCGGCGAAGAGATCGCCCGTTTACAGGACTAAGCCATGCAGGACGAAATGTACATGGCGCGTGCGCTTAAGCTTGCCGCGCGCGGTCGCTTTACCACCCATCCTAACCCTAACGTCGGCTGCGTCATTGTGAAAGACGGCGAGATCGTCGGCGAGGGCTTTCACTATCGCGCCGGCGAGCCGCACGCCGAAGTGCACGCGCTCCGCATGGCCGGCGAAAAGGCGCAGGGCGCCACCGCCTACGTCACCCTTGAGCCCTGCAGCCACCATGGCCGTACGCCGCCATGCTGCGATGCGCTGATTGCCGCCGGCGTCAGCCGCGTGGTGGCGGCGATGCAAGACCCAAACCCGCAGGTGGCGGGGCGCGGTCTGTATCGTTTGCAGCAGGCCGGTATTGACGTCAGCCACGGGCTGATGATGAACGAAGCGGAAGCGCTGAATAAGGGCTTCCTGAAGCGGATGCGCACCGGTTTTCCCTGGGTGCAGCTGAAGCTGGGCGCCTCGCTGGACGGCCGCACGGCGATGGCCAGCGGTGAAAGCCAGTGGATCACCTCCCCGCAGGCACGACGCGACGTGCAGCGTCTGCGCGCCCAGAGTCATGCGATCCTCACCAGCAGCGCCACCGTGCTGGCGGACGATCCGGCGCTGACCGTGCGCTGGCAGGAGCTGAGCGCCGATACCCAGGCGCTTTATCCCGAAGAGAATTTGCGCCAGCCGCTGCGCGTCGTCATCGACAGTCAGAACCGCGTCACGCCTGAGCACCGTATTGTGCAGCAGGCAGGAGAAACGCTGTTTGCCCGCCTGCGCGCAGATGAGCGCCAGTGGCCGGAAAGCGTTCGCACGCTGCTGGTGCCGGAACATAACGGCCATCTCGATCTGGTGCTGCTGATGATGCTGCTCGGCAAACAGCAGGTGAACAGCGTCTGGGTGGAGGCGGGAGCGACGCTCGCCGGGGCGCTGCTGCAGGCTGGCCTTGTCGACGAGCTTATCGTCTATATTGCGCCTAAACTGTTAGGCAATGCGGCGCGTGGATTATGTGCGCTGCCGGGGCTTGAAGAACTGAGCCAGGCCCCCCATTTCAAATTCAATGAGATACGTCAGGTTGGCCCGGATGTCTGCCTGCATTTAACCACTGCGTGAGGCTTTCCTGATTATTAGGAAGCAGCGCTCAGAATAATATGATAAAATCCGCCCCCCTTGCGGGGCACATGAACCCGAAGGAAGAGTATGAACATTATTGAAGCTAACGTTGCTACCCCGGACGCTCGCGTCGCCATCACCATTGCGCGTTTCAACAACTTTATCAATGACAGCCTGCTGGAAGGTGCGATTGACGCCCTGAAACGCATTGGTCAGGTAAAAGATGAAAACATCACCGTTGTTTGGGTTCCAGGCGCGTATGAGCTGCCGCTGGCGGCTGGCGCACTGGCGAAAACCGGTAAATATGACGCGGTGATCGCGCTGGGTACGGTGATTCGCGGCGGTACTGCCCACTTCGAATATGTGGCTGGCGGTGCCAGCAATGGCCTGGCGCATGTCGCTCAGGAGAGCGAAATCCCGGTAGCCTTTGGTGTTCTGACCACTGAAAGTATTGAACAAGCCATCGAGCGCGCTGGCACCAAAGCCGGTAACAAAGGCGCAGAAGCTGCGCTGACCGCGCTGGAAATGATTAACGTATTGAAAGCCATCAAGGCCTGATTTTTGTAAGGGGAATTCCGTGAAACCTGCTGCTCGTCGCCGCGCCCGTGAGTGTGCCGTCCAGGCGCTCTACTCCTGGCAGTTGTCCCACAACGACATCGCTGATGTCGAATACCAGTTCCTGGCGGAACAGGACGTAAAAGATGTAGATGTTCTGTATTTCCGTGAACTGCTGTCCGGAGTGGCGACTAACAGCGCGTACCTCGACGGCCTGATGAAGCCCTACCTGTCCCGTCAGCTGGAAGAGCTGGGCCAGGTGGAAAAAGCGGTGCTGCGTATCGCGCTGTTTGAGCTGTCCAAACGTGACGACGTACCGTATAAAGTGGCCATCAATGAAGCTATCGAACTGGCGAAAACCTTCGGCGCTGAAGATAGCCATAAGTTCGTCAACGGCGTGCTGGACAAAGCGGCTCCGGTAATTCGTCCCCGCAAAAAGTAAACGCCAGGCCGGGCTTTGCAGGATATCATCCAGCGAACCCGGCCTTATTTTTTTCTTTGCTGAGGCATAACGTATGGCATGCGGCGAATTTTCCCTGATTGCCCGTTATTTTGATCGCGTTAAAAGCGCCCGCCTTGATGTTGAAACCGGCATCGGCGATGACTGCGCGCTCCTGAATATCCCCGAGAAAAAAACGCTGGCAATCAGCACCGACACCCTGGTGGCGGGCAATCACTTTTTACCCGATATCGACCCTGCCGACCTCGCTTATAAAGCGCTGGCGGTGAACCTGAGCGACCTCGCGGCGATGGGTGCGGAACCGGCGTGGCTCACGCTGGCGCTGACCTTGCCGGAGGTGGATGAAACCTGGCTGGAAGCCTTCAGCGACAGCCTGTTTGTCCAGCTGGACTATTACGATATGCAGCTGATTGGCGGTGACACCACCCGTGGCCCGCTCTCCATGACGCTGGGTATCCACGGTTTTGTGCCGCCGGGACGCGCCATGAAACGCGCTGGCGCGAAGCCGGGGGACTGGATCTATGTCACCGGCACTCCGGGAGACAGCGCCGCCGGCCTGGCCGTGTTGCAGAACCGGCTGACGGTGGATGAACCGTCTGACGCCGACTACCTGCTGGCCCGTCATCTGCGGCCGATGCCGCGCGTGCTGCAGGGCCAGGCGCTGCGTGACCTGGCGACGTCGGCTATCGATCTATCTGACGGCCTGATTTCCGATCTGGCCCATGTTCTTAAAGCCAGCGGCTGCGGCGCGCGCATCGATCTCGATGCCATGCCGTATTCCGACGCGATGCTGCGCCAGGTGGAGCCCGAGCAGGCGCTGCGCTGGGCGCTCGCCGGCGGAGAAGATTACGAACTGTGCTTTACCGTACCGGAGCTGAACCGCGGGGCGCTGGACGTGGCTCTCGGCCATCTTGGCGCGCGTTTTACCTGTATCGGACAGATTGCGCCGGAGAGCGAAGGGCTGCAATTTATCCGCGACGGTAAGCCGGTCGCGCTTGATTTAAAGGGATACGATCACTTTGCGTAGTCGAGACGAGGCGCTACGCCGCCTGAGCATGCGTAACCCGTGGCATCTGCTGGCGACTGGCTTTGGCAGCGGCTTAAGCCCGGTGGTCCCGGGGACGATGGGGTCGCTGGCGGCGATCCCATTCTGGTATCTGATGACCTTTCTCCCCTGGCAGCTCTACTCGCTGGTGGTGATGATGAGCATCTGTATTGGGGTTTATCTTTGCCATCGTACGGCCAAAGATATGGGCACTCATGACCACGGCAGTATTGTCTGGGATGAGTTTGTCGGGATGTGGATCACCCTGATGGCGCTGCCGACCCTGGACTGGCAGTGGGTGGCCGCCGGCTTCGTGATTTTCCGTATCTTCGATATGTGGAAGCCGTGGCCGATTCGCTGGTTTGACCGCAATATTCACGGCGGAATGGGGATTATGGTCGACGATATCGTCGCCGGCGTGATCTCGGCCGGCGTGCTGTATGTCATTGGCCATCACTGGCCCATCGGTCTGCTTTAATCGTCTGTCCCCGGTAGCATCCTGCTGCCGGGGAAACCACACTTGTTACTTAAATCCCACCACCGGATGCGGCTGATACGGCGCCTCCAGCTTGTCGATCTGTTCCGGAGAAAGCGTCAAATCCACCGCCTGCAGCAGGTCGTCGAGCTGTTCCTGACGCGATGGACCGATAATCGGCGCGGCAACGCCGGGTTTGCTTAACAGCCAGGCGAGGGCGACCTGGGCGCGGCTGGCGTCGAGTTCTTCCGCCACGTCCGCGAGATTCCCGGCGATCTGCGCGTCGTTTTCTTCGCTGGTGCTGTAAAGCGATTTGCCGAACTCATCCGAAACCAGCCGGGCGGTGGTCTCTCCCCAGGGGCGGGTCAGTCTGCCGCGCGCCAGCGGGCTCCACGGGATCACCGCCACGCCGTTGTGCTGACACAGCGGCAGCATCTCATTCTCTTCTTCCCGGTAAATCAGATTGTAGTGATCCTGCATGGTGACGAAGCGCGCCCAGCCGTTCTGCTGCTGGAGCGCCAGCGCCTGGGCAAACTGTCGGGCATGCATGGACGAGGCGCCGATATAGCGCGCTTTGCCGGCTTTCACCACCTCGTCCAGCGCTTCGAGGGTCTCTTCAATCGGGGTGGTATAGTCCCAGCGGTGGATCTGCAGCAGGTCGACATAGTCCATCCCGAGACGGCGCAGACTGTCGTCGATGGAGCGCAGGATCTGCGCCCGGGAAAGCCCTTCTGCCAGATCTCCGACCTGGTGATACACCTTGGTGGCGACAACCACCTCGTCACGGCGGGCAAAGTCGCGCAGGGCGCGGCCGACGATCTCTTCACTGCTGCCGTCGGAGTAGCTGTTTGCGGTATCGAAGAAGTTGATGCCGCCTTCAATGGCGTGCTGGATAAGCGGGCGGCTGCTCTCTTCCGGAAGCGTCCAGGCGTGTCTGCCGCGGTCTGGCTCGCCGAAGGTCATACAGCCGAGGCAGAGTCGGGAAACACGTAAGGCAGTATCACCGAGGGGGACATAGTGCATAGTGCGCTCCTGCTATTCATCAAGGGTATCCCTTAAGCATAGCAGGAGCAGGGGGGCAATTATGCCAGCCAGTCGCGGATTTTGGCTTCAATACCGGCGGCATCGAGGCCAAGGTCGGCGCGGATCTCTTCCTGAGTGCCCTGAGGAATAAAGCAATCCGGCAGGCCAATATTGAGCACCGGTACCACCCGGCGATGGGCCATCAGCACTTCGTTCACGCCACTGCCGGCGCCGCCCATGATGGCGTTTTCCTCCAGCGTCACCAGCGCGTCGTGTTCGCCGGCCAACTGCAGGATCAGCGCCGTATCCAGCGGCTTCACAAATCGCATATCCACGAGGGTCGCGTTGAGTTTATCCGCTACTGCCGCGGCTTCCGGCAGCAGGGTGCCGAAGTTAAGGATCGCCAGCTTCTCGCCCTGGCGTTTCACCACCCCTTTGCCGATCGGCAGCGATGCCAGCGGCTCCAGCGTCGCGCCGGTGCCACTGCCGCGCGGATAGCGCACGGCGCAGGGGCCGTCATTGTAGTGGTAGCCGGTGTACAGCATCTGGCGACATTCATTTTCATCGCTCGGGGTCATCACCACCATATCCGGAATACAGCGCAGGAAGGAGAGATCGAACGCCCCCTGATGCGTCTGGCCGTCTGCGCCGACAATCCCGGCGCGGTCGATAGCAAACAGCACCGGCAGTTTCTGGATAGCCACATCGTGGATCACCTGATCGTAGGCTCGCTGCAGGAAGGTGGAGTAGATCGCCACCACCGGCTTGTAGTCGCCAATCGCCAGCCCGGCGGCGAAGGTGACCGCATGCTGCTCGGCGATGGCGACGTCAAAGTACTGATCGGGGAATTTCTTCGAAAATTCCACCATGCCTGAGCCTTCGCGCATCGCCGGGGTGATCGCCATCAGCTTGCTGTCTTTGGCCGCCGTCTCGCACAGCCAGTCGCCGAAGATTTTCGAGTAGGATGGGAGGCCGCCGCTGCTTTTGGGCAGTACGCCGCTGGTATGGTCGAATTTTGGCACCGCATGGAAGGTGATAGGGTCTTTCTCGGCGGGCTCATAGCCGCGGCCCTTTTTGGTCATAATATGCAGGAACTGCGGGCCTTTCAGATCGCGCATGTTCTTCAGCGTGCTGACCAGACCGAGCACATCGTGGCCATCGACCGGCCCGATGTAGTTAAAGCCCAGCTCTTCAAACAGCGTTCCCGGTACCACCATCCCTTTGATATGTTCTTCGGTCCGTTTAAGCAGCTCTTTAATCGGCGGCACCCCGGAGAAGACCTTTTTGCCCCCTTCGCGCAGGGTGGAGTAGAGCTTACCGGAGAGCAACTGCGCCAGATGATTGTTCAGCGCGCCGACGTTCTCGGAAATCGACATTTCATTGTCATTCAGCACGACCAGCAGGTCGGGTTTGATATCCCCGGCGTGGTTCATCGCTTCAAACGCCATGCCGGCGGTGATCGCCCCGTCGCCAATCACGCACACTGCGCGCCGCTGCTTATCCTCTTTCGCGGCGGCGATAGCCACCCCGATACCGGCGGAAATGGAGGTGGAGGAGTGGCCGACGCTCAGCACGTCATACTCGCTTTCACCGCGCCACGGGAAGGGATGCAGGCCGCCTTTCTGACGAATGGTGCCGATTTTGTCCCGGCGGCCGGTCAGAATTTTATGCGGGTAGGCCTGATGGCCGACGTCCCAGATCAGGCGATCGAACGGCGTGTTATACACGTAGTGCAGCGCCACGGTCAGTTCCACCGTGCCGAGGCCAGAGGCAAAGTGACCGCTGGAGCGGCTGACGCTGTCCAGCAGATAGCGCCGTAGCTCATCACACAGCTTCGGCAGGCTCTCTTTTGGCAACAGGCGCAACTCCTGGGTGGAATCTACCAGCGCCAGGGTCGGGTATTTGGCAATATCAAAACTCATCAGAGACTCATTTTTTGTTTATTTATCGCGCTGAATAATGTAATTCGCGAGCGCTTCCAGTGCCGAAGTATCCAGAGATTGTGCAGCCAGCTCATCTAACGACCGGCGGGCATCAGCGATCAGGTCGTGCGCTTTCTTCCGGGCTTGCTCAAGACCCAGGAGGGCGGGATAGGTGCTTTTACCCAATTGCTGGTCGGCACCCTGACGTTTGCCAAGGGTCGCAGTATCCCCTACCACGTCGAGAATGTCATCCTGGACCTGGAAGGCCAGGCCGATATTTTCCGCATAGCGATCCAGCGCGGGCAGGGCGGCGCGGCCGCGTTCGCCGGCACTCAGCGCCCCCATCCGGACGGCGGCGCGGATCAACGCCCCCGTTTTGTGGCGATGGATACGCTCCAGCGCCTGCAGATCCACCTGCTGTCCTTCCGCCTGCAGATCCAGCGCCTGGCCGCCGCACATACCCGCCACGCCGCTGGCCTGCGCCAGTTCGGAGACCATCGCCAGCCGGTCCCGGTCAGAGACGTCGACCATCGGCGCATCACTGAGTATAGAGAACGCCAGCGTTTGCAGGGCATCTCCCGCAAGAATTGCGTTGGCTTCGCCAAATTTAATATGACAGGTCGGCAGTCCGCGACGCAGATCGTCATCATCCATCGCCGGCAAATCATCATGCATCAGGGAATAAGCATGAATACATTCGACCGCAGCGGCGGGGGCATCGAGCGTGGTGCGACTGACGCCGAACATCGTGCCGGTGGCATAGACAAGGAAGGGGCGCAGGCGTTTACCCCCTAAGAGTGCGCCATAATGCATCGCTTCCACCAGCGGAGTGTTCTGAAAAGGCTGCGGCGCGATAAAACGGCGCAATGCCCCATTAGCCTGTTCCACACAGGCCTGCAATTGTTGCGGGAAATCCATTTTATTCAGCGTCCGGCGTAAAAGGCGTGGTCGGGGAATCTTCACTATCCGCCAGCAGGATCTGCACGCGCTGTTCGGCCTTCTGCAGCTGACTTTGCCCCTGGCGCGCCAGCTGTACGCCGCGTTCAAATTCGCTTAGCGCTTCCTCTAACGGCAAATCGCCGCTTTCCAGACGGTTAACGATCTGCTCCAGTTCGCCCAGAGCAGTTTCAAAGCTGGCCGGGGCCTCATTTTTCTTTGGCATAGTGAATGTAGACTCTTGTTATGTCGCGACGGCAATACCGGGTATGGTAACGAAGTCACGCGTGTAAGCAAATAACGCGCAATGGTGATATACTCCGCGCCCAGGATGCAGGCACCGGTGTGCGCTGCTTTACAACTTTTGCTTATAGCCCTGTCGGGCTTGCCAACGAACTATTGTCGCCATGAAGTTTATCATTAAATTGTTCCCGGAAATCACCATCAAAAGCCAATCTGTGCGGTTGCGCTTCATTAAAATCTTAACCGGGAACATTCGTAACGTTCTCAAAAACTATGACGAGACGCTGGCCGTCGTCCGTCATTGGGATCATATCGAAGTTCGCGCGAAAGATGAAAATCAGCGCCCGGCTATTCGCGATGCGCTGACCCGTATCCCCGGCATCCACCATATTCTGGAAGTCGAAGACGTACCGTTCACCTCGCTGCACGATATTTTTGAAAAGACGCTGCCGCTGTGGCGCGAGGCGCTGGAAGGCAAAACCTTCTGCGTGCGTGTGAAGCGTCGCGGTAAACATGAATTCACCTCAATTGAGGTGGAACGCTACGTCGGCGGCGGTCTGAATCAGCATATTGAAACGGCGCGCGTGAAGCTGACCGACCCGGACGTCACCGTCAATCTCGAGATTGAAAACGATCGCCTGCTGCTGGTGAAAGGCCGCTATGAAGGCATCGGCGGCTTCCCGATCGGCACCCAGGAAGATGTGCTGTCGCTGATCTCCGGCGGCTTCGACTCCGGCGTTTCCAGCTATATGCTGATGCGCCGCGGCTGCCGCGTGCACTACTGCTTCTTTAACCTTGGCGGCGCCGCCCATGAGATTGGCGTCCGCCAGGTCGCACATTACCTGTGGAACCGCTTCGGCAGCTCGCACCGCGTTCGCTTTGTGGCGATTAACTTTGAGCCGGTGGTCGGCGAAATCCTCGAAAAAGTGGACGACGGCCAGATGGGCGTCGTGCTCAAACGTATGATGGTCCGCGCCGCGTCAAAAGTCGCGGAACGCTACGGCGTGCAGGCGCTGGTCACCGGCGAAGCGCTCGGTCAGGTCTCCAGTCAGACCCTCACTAACCTGCGCCTGATCGACAATGTCTCCGATACTCTGATCCTGCGCCCGCTGATTTCGCACGATAAAGAGCACATCATCGACCTGGCGCGTGAGATCGGCACGGAAGATTTCGCCCGCACCATGCCGGAATACTGCGGCGTGATCTCGAAGAGCCCGACCGTGAAGGCGGTGAAGGCGAAGATTGAAGCGGAAGAAGAACACTTCGATTTCAGCATCCTCGATAAAGTGGTGGAAGAGGCGAGCAATATCGACATTCGCGATATCGCCCAGCAGACGGAAGCCTCTGTGGTTGAAGTGGAAACCGTGACCGGCTTTGGCGCCAACGACGCGATCCTCGACATTCGCTCCATTGACGAGCAGGAAGACAAGCCGCTGAAGGTCGAGGGCGTTGAGGTCGTTTCGCTGCCGTTCTACAAGCTGAGCACCAAATTTGGCGATCTCGATCAGAGCAAAACCTGGCTGCTGTGGTGCGAGCGCGGCGTGATGAGCCGTCTGCAGGCGCTCTATCTGCGCGAGCAGGGCTTTAGCAACGTGAAAGTTTATCGCCCGTAACGGGTTGCCATCCATATTGAAAAAGGCCTTCCCCGATGGAAGGCCTTTTTGTCATCTCCGGGTCAGCGCATTAGCGCAGGGTCATCGCCAGGTCATTCAGCTGATCGATGACGATATTCCAGCCCTCAAAAAATCCCATCTGCTCATGCTGCTCGCGAGTTTCATCATCCGCATGCAGCACCGTGGCCGTATAGCGACATCCGTCTTTTTCGTCGGCAAAGGTGATGATGGCCGTCATGGCAAAAGGGGACACGGCAGGACGATAATCCGCCGTCAGCATCGAGGTCATGACGATTTTTTGTTGCGGGATGACCTCAAGAAAACAGCCAGGGTTATCGTTGCGTTCACCGTCAGGGCCGTGCATCACGGTGTGAAAAGCCCCGCCAGAGCGAAAATCAAAGGCCAGAACCTCAGTATACCAGGGCTTCGGGCACCACCAGGTTTTGAGTAATGCCGGGTCGGCCCACGCGCGCCACAGGGCAGAGGCTGGCGCGCTGAGCAGGCGGCTGATGACAAGATCGCGAGAATCGGTTGCGCTACGGGACATGCTACGACTCCTCAGGAAAAAGGGGAACCAGTCCGCGGCGCGGACCAGCTATCAGGCTTCGTAGTAATTATAGATGCCGGCGGCCATCACCAGCTGTGAGGCGACTTCATACGCTTTCTCGCGACCCACCAACAGGTCAATCATTTTCAGGGCGAAATCGATCGATGTCCCCGGCCCCTGGCTGGTTAACAGATTCACCCGTGGATCCCAGACCACCCGTTTATCCTGCCACTGATCGGCGGGGATATGCTCCTTCAGCGCCGGAAAACCGGTCATGTTACCGATCGGGAACAGCTGATGGGGCACCAGCACGGTCGCTGGAGCGGCACAGATGGCGGCCACAATGCGGCCAGAGAGATGGAACTGTCGGACGGTTTCCACCAGCAACGGACTGTCGCGGAAGCACTCTGCGCCCTTGATACCACCCGGGAGGACGATGATATCGAAATCACCATCGGCCACCTCGACCAGCGGCGCATCCGCCAGCAGTTTGACGCCGCGCGAGCAGACGATGGCCAGGCCGCCGTCGCTGGCGACGCTGGCGGTGGTCACTTTCACTCCGCCGCGGACCAGCAGGTCGATGGTGGTGACCGCTTCGGTCTCTTCGCTACCAGGGGCGAGGCAAATCAGTGCCGACGCGCTCATATTCATTCTCCTTACGCTTGATCAGTTCAAATAAGCGGGCGTTTTCCGGTACGGCAACGCCGTGGGCGCGGGCGCGGTTGAGCAGAAAACCGGTGATGTAGTCGATCTCCGTGTGCCGCTGGGCGCGAATGTCCTGCAGCATGGATGAGATGTTTTCTGCTGTACTTTCAACGACCTGCCAGACATAAAATAGCAGGTTTTCCGCCGAGGTATGAATACCTTCGCGCTCCATCACCGCCGCCACTTCCTGACAAATGGCGGCAACCTCCTGCGGAGAGTGGCGCAGATCGCCGTTTTTACACCCTTTGAGGGCGGTCAGGGGATTAATGACGCAGTTCACCGCCAGCTTGCGCCAGGTGGCCGAGTAGATATGGTTGTGCCAGGCAACATCCGGCAGTACGCTTTGCAGGACTTCCGCGAGATAGCTGTAGTCCTCCTCGTAGCTTTTCGCCGGACCGATATGGGTGGTGCCCTGGGCGACGTGGATGATCACGTTCCCGTCGCGACGCGCTGCCTGGGTGGTGGAGGCCAGCAGCAAAGGCTGTTTCACGCCGCGCAGCTCCTCGACGGTGCCCATGCCGTTATGCACCAGCACAATTGGCGTGGTGACCGGCAGGATCCCGGCCAGGTGCTTCACCGCATTCGACACCTGCCAGGCCTTTAAGGTGACGATCAGCAGCTCGCTGCTGGCGAGAAAATCGGGGTCGTTGGCCGTCAGCGACTCGTTGAACACCGAGCCGTCGGTTTCAATGACATTGACGCTACAGAATGGCTGCGGTACGCGTAGCCAGCCCTGGACTTCATGTCCCTGTTTGCACAACGCGGTCAGCCATAGTTGTCCCAGTGCACCGCATCCCAGTACGGTTACTTTCATTGTTCCTCCTCATCTGCCGCTACCCCAGGCGCTGATGGCTAAAGTATATCTCGTCGCTTTTCGCATTGTCGGACGGAAAGGGGGATTCGGCGTCGTCGGGCAGCACGGGGAAATAGCGCGAGCGTTGCGTAATCAGCTAAGCTTCCGGGATAACAAGTTGAGTTATGCCGCGTTGCAGGTATTATGCAACGCAAAAGAAACGGAAGGAGAGGAAAAGATGCCATCTTTCGATATTGTCTCTGAAGTTGATCTTCAGGAAGCCCGTAACGCGGTGGACAACGCGAGCCGCGAAGTCGAGTCGCGTTTTGATTTTCGTGGCGTTGAAGCCACTTTTGAATTAAACGACGCCAACAAAACCATAAAAGTACTGAGTGAGTCTGACTTCCAGGTGAACCAGCTGCTGGATATCCTGCGCGCCAAGCTGCTCAAGCGCGGCATTGAAGGCACCTCCCTCGACGTGCCGGAAGATATCGTGCACAGCGGTAAAACCTGGTTTGTTGAAGCGAAGCTGAAGCAGGGCATTGAAAGCGCGGTGCAGAAGAAGCTCGTCAAACTGATCAAAGACAGCAAGCTGAAAGTGCAGGCGCAGATTCAGGGCGAAGAGATCCGCGTGACCGGTAAGTCCCGCGACGATCTGCAGTCGGTGATGGCGCTGGTGCGCGGTGGCGATCTGGGGCAGCCGTTCCAGTTCAAAAACTTCCGCGACTAACGCGGCGGACAGACAGCAAAAAGCGGGGATTTCCCCGCTTTTTTTATACCCCTTTGATGAGCTGCTCTATCTCGAAGCGGTTGGTGACCTTGCTGTCGATTTTGATATACACCGAGCGCTCCTCAGGCACCACCAGCGCCTGCTGAACCCCGCTGGCGTTCAGCAGGCGCGTCTGTAGCGCGCTGTCGACCACCACGCCGTCCGGCACTTCCACCCGCAGGCTGCTGACGTACGGCGGCTCGCTCATGGTACTGGCCACCAGCAGCCACAGCATTGCCAGCAGGGCGCCCAGCAGAAAGACCGTTTGCGAATCAAAGAAACCATCGACCCAGCCGCCAAGGGCGCCGCCAATCGCCACGCCGAGGAACTGGCTGGTGGAGTAGATGCCCATTGCGGTGCCTTTATAGCCTGCCGGCGACTCCTTGCTAATTAACGATGGCAGCAGCGCTTCCAGCAGGTTAAAGGCCAGGAAGAAGAGCTGTACGCCCGCCACCAGCTCCCAGAAGTAGCCCCCGGCGCCCCAGAGAACAATTTCCGCAATCAGCAGGATGGCGACGCAGAGCAGGAAGACGCGCTTCATTTTGCGCTTCACTTCGGCATAGATGATAAACGGCACCACCGAGATGAACGAGATAACCATGGTGACCAGGTAAATCTTCCAGTGCTCGGCGGCCGGGAAGCCAGCGGCCTCCAGTTGGCCGGGCAGCGCGACAAAGGTGGACATCAGCATGATGTGCAGGCACATGATGCCAAAGTTGAGCTTCAGCAGGCGTGGTTCCACCAGTACTTTGCTAAAGCAGCCCTTCACCATCCCGGATTCGCGGTTGAGCACGTGGTTATGGCTGTTGGGCACCACCCACAGGGTGAGCAGGATGCCGACGGTCGCCAGAATGGCGATCATCCAGAACAGCGCGTGCAGACCCAGCTGGTGGGTGACAATCGGCCCCAGCACCATGGCGATGGCGAAAGTGACGCCGAAGCTGACACCGATAAAGGCCATGGCTTTGGTGCGGTTCTGTTCACGAGTGAGATCGGACAGCAAGGCCATGACCGCGGCGGCGATGGCGCCGGAGCCCTGCAGGGCGCGGCCAAGAATGATGCCCCAGATAGAGTCGGTGAGCGCGGCGATGACGCTGCCGAGTACAAAGATGAGCAGGCCGCCGACGATCAGTGGCTTACGGCCAATACGGTCAGATAACAGTCCGAAGGGGATTTGGAAAACCGCCTGCGCCAGGCCGTAGATACCGATCGCCAGGCCAATCAGCGCTTCACTGGCGCCCTGCAACGCCATGCCATACGTGGTCAGAACCGGCAGGACCATAAACATGCCAAGCATGCGCAGGGAGAATACCGTCCCCAAACCCCAGGTCGCGCGCAGTTCCCCTGGCGTCATTTTGTTATCGTTCATTACCACCTCAATATAAAAACTGCGCCTAGTGTAGCGGCGGGGGGTAAGAAGCGTAAATAAATGTTTGTTTAACAGATATTACGGGGCTGTTGCGCGATGAGACAAGTTGGTAAAAATCAATAAACCAGTGGAGGGGGACTCCACTGGCGAGGGAAAAAATTAAGGTAAAGTAAAGTCAACCCACTGGCTGCCAGCGTCAGCCGATTTGACGCACTGTTCGACCCAATAGACGCCGTGCAGCCCGGCTTCAACGTCCGGATACCAGAAGTCTTGCAGGAAGGCGCGATCGTCACGGTCCGTGGCGTCAATCGCCAGCGCATAGCGGCGATAGAGGTTGGCCCAGGCTTCGAACAGCCCTTCCGGATGGCCGCCGCCGATGCGGTCATCCGCCAGCGCGTTCGGCGACAGGTAGGGCATCCCGCGTTCCAGAATCCGCGCCGGCTCGCCCTGCACCTCATAGCTGAGCTGGTTAGGATGCTCATCCCACCATTCGATACTCGCTTTTTCGCCGACGATACGCACTTTTTGCGAGTGCATGGCGCCGCTGTTGACGGCGCTGGTCCACATCGAGCCAACCGCGCCGTTGTCATATTCCATCAGGACAAAGGCGTTATCTTCCAGCGGCGCGCGGGAGGGGACAAAGCTCTGACGGGAGCACATCAGCCGTTTGATATTAAGCTGCGGTGCCATGGTTTCGGCGACAAACAGCGGATGGGTGGCCAGATCGCCCAGCACATAGCTGGGCCCGGCAAACTTCGGCGTCACGCGCCAGCGGGTGGATTCAGCCTGCAGCTCGACGGCCTGGTTATGAAAGCCGTGAGCGAACTGCATATTAACGATGCGGATCTCGCCGAGCAGCCCATCGGCAATCATCTGCCGCGCCTGCTGGATCATCTGATAGCCGGCATAGCCGTAGGTGACGCCGACGATTTTGTTCTGTTTTTTGCTCAGGTCCACCAGCTCGCGTGCTTCTTCGGCGCTAAAGCAGAGGGGCTTTTCACAGATGACGTGGAGGCCCGCTTCCAGTGCCGCTTTGGTGATGGCGAAATGGGTATTGTTCGGGGTGGTGACCGAGACAACCTCGATCCCGTCAGGGCGCTGCGCCTCTTCACGAAACAGGGTCTGGTAGTCGGCGTAGCAGCGCTCCGGCGCGATGCCCAGTTGCTCACCGAACGCGCGCCCGCGTTCGGCATCGACGTCAAGCGCGCCGGCCAGCAGGGTATAAACATTGTCACGCAGCGCTGCACAGCGGTGGCTGTAGCCGATCTGACTGGTTCCCCCGCCGCCGACCATGCCCCAACGCAGGGAGCGGGATAAGGGTTTCAGGCCGTTTAACATGGTGCTCTCCTTTTTGAAATCATTCACACTCTGAGGCGCTCAATGCCGACGCCTGCGGCAACGCGCATCCGGTTAGACTGACTTAAACTTAAGGAAATATTTGTTCTGTTTCAATTGTCATATGGAATTTATTTTCCATATATGCGAGGGGGATCGAATTAACGAAAGTTTCTTTTGGGCTTCATTGAAAAGGTGAGTGAGGGATTATCGCCCCCGTGGCAGACCAGGTTGTTGTGGGTGGTTTTTCGTTTTTGATAAATATGAAATAAATTTTCTTCTTTTGGCCGCTGAGCCCGGTGCAATCCGCAGATTGCACCGGAGGGAGAATACAGCATTACGCTCCGCGCGCAGACGCAGGGGCAGGTGAAGCGGCGGCGGGGCTACCGGCCGCAAAGATGCCTTTCGCCGCCAGGCCTGCGACGGTGAGGGCTGCCGGGATACCGAGGATCAAAAAGACGCTTTCAAAGGGCAGGTTGAGCGCCATCATCTCGGCACCGGCAAAGGCGCTGAGAATGGCGCCGATGCGCCCGACGCCATGCATCCAGCTGGATCCTGTCGCCCGCGCCTGCGTAGGATAGTAGCGGGCGGAGAGGGCGTTCATACCGGTATTGGCGCCGTTCAGGCAGGCGCCGCTGATAAACGCCAACATACAGAGCAGGGCAAAGCTGCCCGCGGCGTAGCCCATCGCCATGGTGAACAGGCCGCCAACAGCGTAGATCATCCCCAGCGCGCGATGGGGGTTGATCCTGTCCATCAGCCAGCCGGCAAACAGCGAGCCGAGGGTGCCGCCCGCCTGGTAGATCGCTGTCATGATGGCCGCCTGGCTAACGGTCATTCCCACCTCTTTAACCAGCGTTGGCAGCCAGCTACCGAGGATATAGACCAGGAACAGCCCCATAAAGTAGACCAGCCATAGCATCAGCGAGCCGAAGCCGTACTGGCGGGAGAGCACAATGCGCATCGCGTTGCCGGCCGCCGGCTGCGCCGGCAGGATAAACGTCACGTTGTCGCTGACTTGTCCAGGATAGAGACGGTTAAGAATGGCGCGGATGCGCGCCGCTGGCGCTTGTTTGATCACCAGAAAACGAACTGACTCCGGCAACCGCCAGATAAGCAGGGGGGTAAACAGCAGCGGCAGAATGCCGCCGAGCGCCATCAGCGAGTGCCAGCCAAACTGCGGGATCAGCCACGATGCCGAGAATCCTCCTGCCGCCGCACCGAAGGTGAAGCCGCAAAAGATGACGGTAATAATAAATGAACGCTGGCGTTCCGGGGCGTACTCCGACACCAGCGTCCCGATGTTCGGCATCGCGGCGCCCAGCCCGAGTCCGGTCATAAAGCGGAAGAACATCATCTGCTCAATGTTGTGCGAGAAGGCGGTGGCGATGGTCCAGAAGCCGAAGAAAAAGACGCTATTGATAATGATTTTCTTGCGCCCCAGCCAGTCGGCGAGCGGGCCAGAGAAAATCGCCCCCAGTGCGAGGCCGATCAGCGCGGCGCTGATCACCAGGCCCAACTGGTGGTTGCTGACTCCCCATTCCAGTTTTAGCGTCGGGGCGATAAACCCCATGATCGCGATATCAAAACCATCAAGAGCGATAACGCAAAAACCGAGAAAAATGATCTGCTTTTGAAAGCGGCTCAGCGGGTTACGGTTAATTAACTCTCTGACATCCAGGCGTTGAGTCTGTGTCATAGCGTATTCCTTATGCGCAGGAGCGCAGGTAGGGCTGCGCGGCATTGAACAGTAATTGCGCCCGCTGGAGGGGCGGCAGGGCGCCCTGCTCACCGTCGAGCGGCACTTCGAGGGAGACCGGCAGCGTCGCCGGCAGGGCTGACATCAGACCGTGCAGATCCAGACCGCCTTCCCCCGGCACGTTGCGCGCCGAGCGGGCCTGGCGGATAAGTTCCTGCTCACTTTCCGGCCTCTGCGCCGCGCCATCGCAGAGTTGCATATAGTTGAGATGATGCGCGGGCAGGCTGGAGAGGGCGGCGAGCGATTCTCCTGCGCGCCAGAAATGAAGGGCGTCCACCAGGATACCGATATCTTCCCGCCCGCTGGCGGCGATCAACGCCTGCGCATCGGCGATAGTGCGCAACTGGGTCCAGGGCATCGGCTCAAGGTTCATGGTCAGCCCATAAGGGCGACTGGCCGCGGCGAGGATGGCCAGGTTGTCGGCGCTACGCTGAAGGTTGTCGTCATTGCCGGCGACCAGCACCTGTCCGGCGCCAAGACGCGCCGCAGTCTCCATAAACCGCTGCAGCCGATCGTCGAGCGTAAATCCGGGGGTCAGGCGGACGATCTCTACGTCCGACACGCGGATGCCGGTTTCCATCAGCGCGGCCAGCGTCGCGCGCACGGCCGGGGTATCGCCCAGCATGTCGTAGTCCGGATCGGCCGGTGTGGCGGGAAGCAACCGCAGACCAACGTGGGTAAAACCGGTTCTGGCCGCTATCCGCACCTGTTCGGGGGGAGGGACATCGAGCAGGGTCAGCGCGGCGAGCGATAGGGTACGCATGTTCATAAAGGGCTCCGGTACAGTTGCAGGTGAGGATAGTTATGGGTATTGCCGTCCCTGGTTGTTTTTTATTGTTTTGTTTTTACTACGTTTGCCGCCAGATTTTTGCCCACCAGATAGCCGAAGGTCATGGCCGGCCCGAGGGTGATCCCTCCGCTGGGGTAATAGCCGCGCATCACGCTCGACATGTCGTTGCCGATGGCGAACAGGCCCGGTATCGGCTGCTGCTGTTCATCCAGCACCCGGGCGCGTTCGTCGGTTTGCAATCCGCTGAAGGTGCCCAGCGAGCCGGGCAGAATGCGCACCGCGTAGAACGGCCCTTCGCGCAGCGGTCCGAGCGTCACCTGATGGTCACCCTGAGCGCGGTTATAGGCTGATGCCCCGCGGTGAAAATCGACATCTTCGCCAGTGCTGGCGAAGTGGTTAAAGCGTTCAACGGTTTCCGCCAGCGCATTGGCGTCGATGGCGCACTGCTTCGCCAGCTCCCCCAGTGTGTTTCCCCGCTGCAGATAACCGGTACGCAGCCAGGCGGTGGGGGTGAAGGGGAACGGTCTGGCATGGCCCAGGCCGTAGCGACGCAGCGCGCGACGATCGGCCAGCAGCCAGGCCTGCGGCGTGTCGCCCGCGGGTGTGGCCGCCAGCAGGGCGGCGATAAAGTCATGATAAGAGTCGGCCTCGTTAACAAAGCGTTTGCCGTTGGGCAGGACGGCGATCACCCCGGGCTTGGCGCGTTCCACCAGGTGGGGAAACATCAGCTGCTGACCGCTGGCCAGGGTGACGCGGGACACCGGCGCCCAGGCCAGCGGGTGGCGCAGGCGGGTGTCGAACTGGCCGCCGACGGATTCGCCAAGCCTGATCCCCTCGCCCTGATTGTCCGGCGGTGCGGCGGAAAAATGGCCGTAACCCTCCGCCGCGTGGGGCACCACCTGCGCCAGCCGCTGCCGATCGTGGGGAAAACCGCCGCAGGCCAGCACCAGGGCACCTGCTTCGACGTGAATCTCCCCACCGTCGCTGCGCAGCACCGCGCCGGACACGCCCTGCGGACCCTGCAGTAGCCGGACCACCGGGGTATTAAGCTGAAAACGCACTCCGGCGTCGAGGGCGGAACGCAGCAGACGGGCGACCAGCGCATTGCCATTGACCAGATGCTGCCCTCGTCCGGCGCGCAGCCGCTGCCAGCCGTGGCGCAGCAAGCGGCGGACGGCATACAGCGCGGAGCGCGGCGAGCGGGTGGCATTGAAAAAATGTGCCATATCCGCGCCGCCGGCGATGCCCATCCCGGCAAGGCTGATGGTCTCCAGCGGCGGACGCAGTCGGTGGAGCCAGTCGCCGAGCTGACGGCCATCGTAGGGCTGAGCGGTGACCGACCGCCCACCACTCGCCGCACCCGGCGACGCGTGAAAGTCCGGCATGGCGCTGCCCGAGAGAAACTGCACCGCCGTCCTGTGATGGAAAAAATCCACCATCTCCGGCCCGTGGCGCAGGAAGGTCTGCAGGCGAAGGTCGGCGGCTTCGCCCCCCATCTCATGCTGCAGATAGGTCAGCGGGGCGTCAGCCGCTTCGTCGATGCCCTCCGCCCGCGCCAGCGGGTTGCGGGGGATCCACAGCCAGCCGCCGGACCAGGCGCTGGTCCCGCCGAGCACTGACGCTTTCTCCGCCACCATGACGCTGGCGCCGTGCATGGCCGCGGTGACCGCGGCAGAGAGTCCCGCCGCGCCGGAGCCGACCACCAGCACATCCACCTTCACAGGCCCGCTCATGATGGGCTCCTTACTGCAATGGTGAAAAAGCGGTGGGGCGCATCAGCACCGACTGCAGGCGTTCAACGGCGGCCAGTTCGCGATTTTTCCGCGAAAAGGTCTGCCAGCGTTCGTCCTGCGCCATTCGCGCGCGGCGCACCAGGCGATCGTCCAGGCTTTCGTAAGCCCAGATGTGCACCACCTGATTGACCACGCCGATCTCGGTAAAAAAGAAGCCGATCAGCTTGCCGAGATGGTCGGTCTGCACAGCCAGGGCATCGCTTTGGTACAGCGCCAGCCAGTCGGCCATTTTCAGCGGATTGATGGTGTACGTGCGTTTTTCGTAGATCATGATGTTTTCCTGATTAGTGGGGGGAGTGTTGTGCCAGATGGCAGGCGGCGAGGTAGCCAAACGTCAGCCCCGGGCCGAGGGTGATGCCGGGACCCGGGTAGGTGCCGGCCATCAGCGAATCCATGTCATTTCCCACCGCGTACAGCCCCGCGATGGGTTTTCCTTCCGCGTTGACGACCTGTGCATCGGCGGTGGTGACCAGGCCCCGCGACGTCCCCAGATCGCCGGTATAGAGTTTGATGGCATAGAACGGCGCGCTGAGCAGGGGGGCGTTACAGGCGTCAGGCTGATGACCTGGATCGCCCATCGCCCGGTTATAGCTGTTGCCGCCTTTAGCAAATTCCCGATCCACGCCCTGCGCGGCGTCGCGGTTGTAGCGGGCAACCGTCTCGCTCAGCGTTTGGGCATCCAGACCAAGCTGTTGCGCCAGCGTCTCCAGGGTGTCGGCTTTGTACAGATAGCCGGCGGCGATCAGGGCGTCATTGTTGACCGGCGCCGGGCGTGCCAGCCCGAGGCCATAACGCTTCATCGCCTGGGCGTCGCAGAGTAAAAAGCAGGGGGCATTTTCCGCAGCGCGTTGCATCGCGCTGGCGAAATGGTGATAGGAGTTAGACTCGTTGACGAAGCGTACCGCCCGCTGATTGACGGCAATCACGCCCGGTTTGGCCCGGTCGGTCACCAGATGGGGAAAGCGCTCCTCGCTGCCATCGGCACGGGTCAGCACGGATACAGGCGCCCAGAAAAAATTGGATTGCCGATCGGCTCCCTCGCGAGCGTTAAGCGCCGCCGCGAGACGTAGCGCGGCGCCATCGTTGGCCGGCGGTGACATGGTGAAGTGCTCGCGGGTGTGCGGCCGATAGCGCGCCGCCAGCGCGCCCGCGGCAAAGCCGCCAGCGGCCAGCACCACCCCGCGGCGGGCGTGCAGCGTCTCTTTTTGCCCCTGATACTCAATCTCCACCCCGGTGACCGCGCCTTGCGCTTCGCACAGCGCCAGAACATTGACATTCAGCCGCAGGTTCATGCCTTTTCGCAGCGCCGTTGTCGCCATGCGAGCTATCAGCGCATTGCCCATCGCCAGGCGGGTGCCGCGAGGGTACTTCACCCGGTCGCGGGCATAGCGCAGCAGCAGCCGGGTGCAATGGGCCAGGGAGCGCAGCGAGCGACGCATGTCGAGAAAATGTTGAATATCGACGCGGTTGACCATCATCCCGCCAAACAGCAGCATCCCCGGCGGCGGCGAACGCAGGTCGCGAAACGCGTCACCCAGTTCACGGCCGTCATACTCCACCACCTCCAGCGCCCGACCGACGTCGACCGCGCCGGGTTCATCCGGATAGTAATCAGGTGAGAGCGGGCGCAGGCTGTATTTCACCGCCCCCTCGCGCTCCAGAAAGGAGAGCGCCTCCCGCCCGGCGCTGACAAACGCCTCGGCGATATCGTCCCGATAGTGGGCCTCGCCGATGATGGTCCGCAGATAGGTTTTGATCGCCTCGGTGCTGCCGCTTTTGCCCAGGGCGCGAGCCTGATCGGTATCGTGCAGCCACACGGCACCGCCGGAGATGGCCGAGGTGCCGCCGAACTGGCCAGCTTTCTCCAGCATCAGCACCGACAGCCCTTTGCAGCTGGCGGTGACCGCGGCGGCAAAGCCAGCGGCGCCGCTGCCGATGACGATCACATCCCAGCTCTTCATGCTGCCGCTCCCTGCGCCTGCGGGATGGCGCCGATAAACTGGCCCATCAGCGTCATCTGCGCCAGCGCCATTTCCGGCCCGGTCTGCACCCGGCAGCCGCGAGCGGCGGCGAAAGTGAGCAACGGCGTCATCACCGGGGCGGTGACAACGTCAGCCACGTGGGTTGCGCTGTCGAGCGTATCCAGCAGCGCCTGCGGCAGGGGCAGCTCATCAAATCCGGCCATGCCCGCCGGCGAGCCATTAACCAGCAGATCGACGCCATGAAGGGTGTCCGGCAGCGCGCTCAGTTGCACCGCCGGAAAGGCCTCGGCAAGGAGATCGTGCAGGCGTTGCCGGGTGGCCGGGTTTTGATCGTGCAGGGCCAACTGACGGATCCCCGCCTCGCACAGTCCCCAGGCGATGGCGCTGCCGACGCCGCCGCACCCGGAGAGTAGCGCCTGCTTTCCTGCTGGCTGAAAACCCTGCGCCTCGGCGGCGAGCTGAAAGCCGACGCCGTCCAGCATATCGCCCTGTAACCGGCCATCCGCCAGCTTACGGATCACATTGACGGCGTTGAGACGACGCGCGCGGGGGGTGAGGTCGTCGACCAGCGCGGCGGCGCGCTGCTTATGCGGTACTGTCACCAGCACGCCGGTCATGTTCTGCCAGCCGCGCAGGGCGTTGAGGTAGGCGACCACCGCTTCCGGGGCGATATCCACCGGGATCATGACACTGTCCATGTGCTGTTCAGCAAAGTAGCGGTTGAAGTTATCCGGTGATTTCACCTGGGCGATCGGATGACCAATCACGGCGACAACCTGGGTAGTTCCACTGACCATTTCAAACCTCATTTGTTAAATGAATGTTGTGAAAGTATTTCAGTGGAAGCTGAGAGCGACAACGCAGAATTCGGACATGTCGGTTGTTAATCGCACGATCGCTGCGATAATCGCAGGAAATCGATAATGATGTTGCAAAAATGTGAGCGAATATGCAAAACACCATTCATCCACGCGATCTGATCGTCGGTTTACAAAAAGGGCTGGCGCTTATCCAGCTTTTTTCCAAAACTTGCCCAAAGCTCACCGTCGCCCAGGCAGCGAAAATGAGCGGCCTGACGCAAAGCGCCGCACGGCGTTTTCTGTTGACGCTGCTGCATGAGCGCTATCTGCAAACCGACGGACGCTATTACTGGCTTACTCCGAAAACGCTGCGGCTTGGTCAGGCTTACGTTGATTCGGCGCAGTTTCCCCGCATGGTGCGGCCGATTGTCGAATACATCGCCAGCCGGACGGAGGAGCATGCCTCGGTGGGCGTGGTGGATGAAGATGAACTGGTCTATATCGCCCGCAGCCGCCATACGCCGTTTAACTCCACGTCGGTGAGGCTCGGGGAGCGGGTACCCATTTTCTGTACCGCCGGGGGGCGACTGTGGCTGGCTTCGCTGCCGGAAGCCGAGTGCGAGGCGGTCTTGCAGCGCATTACCCGGGAACAACGCACGCCCTATACGGTGACCGACGTCGCGTCGCTGATGGAGAAAATCGCGCAGGTGCGGTGCCAGGGATATGCCACCATCGAACAGGAGTTTGAGATTGGCATGCTGGTGCTGGCGGTGCCGTTAACCGACAGGGAAGGGACCTGGTGGGGAGCGCTGAGTCTGACTAGCCATCAATCGCGTACTTCACTTGAGGCTTTATGCCGCGACCACCTCGATCTGCTCTACAGTGCGCAGGCGATGCTGGTGAGCTAAACAGGGCAGCGAATCGTGCTGCCCTCAGAGAGACGTCGCTTAGGCTGGCGCTTAGCTCAGGAAGCTGCTCCAGTCGCTGGCGGCGTTATCGACAAAGGTGTTCCAGCTGTTGCCTGCGGTGTTAACAAAACTTCCCCAGTTTTCCTTACCGGCGGTCACAAAAGTTTCCCAGTTTGACTGCCCTGTCAGGAAGGAGCCAAACGCCATCGCGCTGTCGACGACGAAGGAGGCAAACGCGCTGCCGGAGGTGAGAACAAAAGAGGTGAAGCCGACGGCCGAGTTGGCGACAAAACTGGCAAAGCTGCTGGCCGAGCCGGTCAGGCTATAGCTACTGACTGAGCCGGTCAGGCTAAAGCCACTGATAGAGCCGGTCAGGCTAAAGCCACCGGAGATGTACTCCATTTGATTCAATGTTAACTCTTTCATTGCAATTCCTTGTAGTGGTTATTTTCCAGGTGGGCATAAGCCCGGGGCGAAAGGTAGCATTGTAGGACCG
Source organism: Klebsiella sp. K-Nf6 (assembly GCF_002806655.1). Classification (NCBI taxonomy): domain Bacteria; kingdom Pseudomonadati; phylum Pseudomonadota; class Gammaproteobacteria; order Enterobacterales; family Enterobacteriaceae; genus Klebsiella; species Klebsiella sp. K-Nf6. The sequence goes on from NZ_PIBN01000007.1 coordinate 154,062, forward strand.
TGCGGCGCGAGTGATGCCCGGTGTGTACTGGCTCATTTTTTTCTCATTTTTTGGCCGAAAAGGGAGTGAGAAGGGCCTGGGGGAGGGGAGGGAAGTATGAATTGAGAAAGAAAGCGGTGAGGAAGCAGAAAAGAAAAAGCCCCGTAAAAACGGGGCTTTATATCGCACTGGAGTGGGTGATTATCTCACGTAAGCCAGCAGACTATGTGAATCCGGCACCATAAAGTCAACGGACATCATCACGGACAGCGCGGTGATGGCAACGATGGAAAAGACGAACAGCTTACGCGCCCAGACTTTATCATCGGCCACTTTATAGCCACGCAGCGCCATGCCCAGCCACCAGACGCTGACCGCTGCCGCCACGACCAGGTATTTATACCCGGCGTAGCCGCCCAGCGAGAGCATCAGGGTCGCCACGGCAAAGGCGACGATGTACAGCGTAATATGGTTTTTGGCGACCGAAATGCCTTTCACTACCGGCAGTACCGGAATGTTTGCCGCCTGATAATCCTTAAAGCGGAAAATCGCGATGGCATAGGAGTGAGGCATCTGCCACAGGCTAAAGATAGCCAGCAGGATCGCCGCACCGCTGTCGAAATCACCGGTGACCGCGCAGTAGCCAATCACCGGCGGCGCGGCGCCGGAGAGCGAGCCAATCAGCGTGCCGTAGACGGAGTGGCGCTTCATGTACAGGCTGTAGACGCCGACATAAACCACGAACCCCATCACCCCCAGCCAGCAGGCCAGCGGATTTGCGCCGAACCACAGCAGCATGAAGCCAGCAATACCCAGCAAGGTGGCGTACACCAGCGAAGCTTCTGGCGAGATCAGCCCTTTGACCAGCACCCGGTTTTTCGTCCGTTCCATCTTACGATCGATGTCCCGGTCGATGTAGTTGTTGAATACACAACCCGAGGCGACCACCAGGGATACTCCAAGGAGCGTCCAGACGAACAGCGGATAGTCGATGTGGCCTTTGGAGGCCAACAGGAAACCGCCGATCACGGAGATCAGGTTGCCAAAAATAATGCCTGGTTTCGTTACTTGCAGGTATTGCTTAAACATACTCGCCGCTCTTAGTGCATCATCATGTTGTAGTTCAGGTTCCACATAATCCAGATGGAGCCAACAACCACGATCGCAATGATGATTACGGTGAAGATAAATGCGGTCAGGTTCCAGCCTTCATCGGACTTGCTGTTCATATGCAGGAAGTACACGAGGTGTACCACGATCTGCACCACAGCAGTCACCAGAATGGTGCCAAGAATAACCGCATGCGAGGCGGAGCCACTCATCACCATGGCGAACGGAATGGCCGTCAGGATGATGGACAGGATAAATCCTGTCATGTAGCTCTTCACGCTGCCGTGAGAAGCGCCGCTATGATCGGTAGAATGACTCATTACATCGCCCCCATCAGATAGACAACCGAGAACACGCAGATCCACACAACGTCCAGGAAGTGCCAGAACAGGCTCAGGCACAGGATACGCGTGCGGTTAGTGCTGGTCAGGCCACGACGTGAAACCTGGAACATCAGCACAGCCATCCAGATCAGACCCGAGGTCACGTGCAGACCATGGGTGCCGACCAGCGCGAAGAACGCTGACAGGAAGCCGCTACGATCCGGACCCATACCTTCAACAATCAGGTGATGGAACTCATAGAGTTCCATCGCGATGAACCCTGCCCCGAAGAGGAAGGTCAGCGCCAGCCAGGAAACCACCTGGCTCTTGTTGTTTTTGTACATGGCGATAGCCGCCATGCCGTAGGTGATGGAGCTGAACAGCAGCAGTGCGGTTTCAACCAGAACGAACGGCAGTTCGAAAATATCTTTGCCCGTCGGTCCGCCGGCCGTGCCGTTCACCAGAACGGCATAGGTAGCAAACAGCGTAGCGAAGATAATGCAGTCGCTCATCAGGTAGATCCAGAAACCGAATACCTTCATCGGTCCTGTATCATGGTGCCCGTGTTCATGCGCGTGGGCAGTATGCGCAAGAGTATCAGTTGCCATTTTTCAGCCCTGCTTTGTTAATCTCATCGAAATGCTGTTTTTCCAGTTTTTCGACTTCTGCAACCGGTACGTAGTAATCCACGTCCTCGTCAAAGCTCTTAATAATCCAGGTCGCTACGATGCCGATGAAGCTTGCGATCGCCAGCCACCAGATATGCCAGATCATGGCGAAACCAAATACCGTGGCGAAGGCGGCAATGACGATACCGGCGCCGCTGTTTTTCGGCATATGAATTTCTTCATAATGGGCAGGCTGTTTGTACGCTTCACCTTTCTCTTTCATTTCCCAGAAGGCGTCACGCTCGTGAACCTGAGGAACGATAGCGAAGTTGTAGAACGGCGGCGGAGAAGAGGTTGCCCACTCCAGCGTACGACCACCCCATGGGTCACCGGTCAGGTCACGGTTCTGTTCGCGGTCGCGAATAGACACGTAGAACTGAATCAGCTGGCACAGGATACCGCAAGCGATCAGCGCCGCACCGCAGGCTGCAACAACCAGCATCGGGTGGAACTGCGGATCGATCTGCTGGCTCAGACGACGGGTCATACCCATGAAGCCCAGCACGTACAGCGGCATAAATGCGACGAAGAAGCCGATGATCCAGAACCAGAAAGCGCGTTTGCCCCAGGTTTCGTTCAGGGTAAAGCCAAAGGCTTTCGGCCACCAGTAGGTCAGACCTGCGAAGCAACCGAATACCACACCGCCGATGATAACGTTATGGAAGTGCGCGATCAGGAACAGGCTGTTGTGCAGAACGAAGTCCGCGCCCGGTACCGCCAGCAGCACGCCGGTCATCCCACCTACGGAGAAGGTCACGATAAAGCCGATAGTCCACATCATCGCCGAGTTGAAGACGATGCGACCCTGATACATGGTGAACAGCCAGTTGAAGATCTTAACCCCGGTCGGGATCGCGATAATCATGGTGGTAATACCGAAGAAGGCGTTAACGTTCGCACCCGCACCCATGGTGAAGAAGTGGTGCAGCCAAACGATGAACGACAGAACGGTAATACACACGGTTGCCCACACCAGAGAGGTGTAACCAAACAGACGCTTACGCGAGAAGGTCGCCGCGATTTCAGAGAAGACCCCGAACACTGGCAGAACCAGGATGTACACTTCCGGGTGACCCCAGGCCCAAATCAGGTTGATGTACATCATCATGTTGCCACCCATATCGTTGGTAAAGAAATGGGTGCCCAGGTAACGATCCAGGGTCAGCAGCGCGATGGTGACGGTCAGAATGGGGAAGGAGGCGATAATCAGGATGTTGGCGCACAGAGATGCCCAGGAGAATACCGGCATCTTGAACATGGTCATGCCCGGGGCACGCATCTTGATAATGGTCACAAAGAAGTTAATACCGGTCAGGGTAGTACCGATACCGGAGAGCTGCAGCGCCCAAATCCAGTAATCGACCCCTACGCCAGGACTGTATTCAATTCCCGACAGCGGCGGATAGGCCAGCCAACCAGTCTGCGCGAACTCACCGACGCCCAGAGACAGGTTAACCAGAATCACGCCAACAACGGTGAACCAGAAGCTCAGGTTGTTGAGGAACGGGAAGGCCACGTCGCGCGCGCCGAGCTGAAGCGGAACCACCAGGTTCATCAGACCGATAACGAACGGCATCGCCACGAAGAAGATCATGATAACGCCGTGGGCGGTAAAGATCTGATCGTAGTGATGAGGTGGCAGGAAGCCAGCTTCCCCGGCCGAGGCCAGCACTTGCTGGCTACGCATCATCACGGCATCAGCAAAGCCACGCAGTAGCATGACGATTGCCACGATAACGTACATGATACCGAGACGTTTGTGGTCGACAGAAGTCAGCCACTCGTTCCACAGGTAGGACCACTTACCGAAGTAAGTGATGGCAGCCAGAAGCGCCAGTCCCCCAATGATAATCGCAGCCACCGTAACCACGATAATGGGTTCGTGGTAGGGCACTGCATCCAGTGTAAGTTTTCCGAACATCGTTTTCTTCCTCGGCCCCTTAGTGAGCGGTTTCCGCGTGGCTCATGTCCATGCCTTCCATCCCGTCGTGAGCAGCGTGCTCGCCTTCAGGTTTGGACATGTTCATGCTCTCGTGAGACATGAATTTGTTCACAACATCTTTGAACAGATCCGGCTTCACGTTAGAGAAGTATTCCACTTTGTTGTATTCGCTAGGCACAGCCACTTTATCGAACGCGGCCATGGAGTCCATGGAGTTCGGCGACTGTTTGGCTTTTTCAACCCACTGATCGAAGGTTGCACGATCCGGGGTAGCAATCGCTTTGAACTTCATACCTGAGAAGCCCGGGCCACTGTAGCTAGCGGAGATACCGTCATAAGTACCAGCTTCGTCAGCAATGAGGTGCAGCTGAGTCTGCATCCCGGCCATTGCGTAAATCTGGCTGCCTAAGCGCGGAATAAAGAACGAGTTCATCACCGAATTAGAGGTCACTTTGAAGTGTACCGGTACGTTCGCCGGGAAGGCGATTTCGTTAACGGTAGCAATACCCTGTTCCGGATAGATAAAGAACCATTTCCAGTCCATCGAAACGACTTCGATGGTGATTGGTTTCTCGTCATGGGCAAGCGGTTTGCTTGGCTCCAGTGCGTGAGTGGTTTTCCAGGTCAGAACGGCCAGGAACAGGATGATCAGAATAGGTACCGTCCAGACCACAGCTTCCACTTTGTTGGAGTGTGACCAGTTCGGGCTATACTTCGCATCTTTATTGCTCTCGCGATACTTCCAGGCAAATCCTACTGCCATCAAGACGGCGGGAATAACGACAATCATCATCAGGCCGAAAGCCGTCAGAATCAAAGAGCGTTGCTCCAGTCCAATCTGTCCTTTTGGGTCAAGGAGTGCAGAATCACAACCACTGAGTAATACAGTACTTGCGATTAATGACATCCATCCCAAACTTTTATTGTATTTCCTGAGTCTCATTGAACGACCTCAATTCCACGGGATCTGGTGGCGTTTAAAGTGTACGGGCATTTTACGGTAAGGTTGCATTACTGTAAACATGATTGGATCTCTGTCAGTTCTGTGTTAGCGGCTTCTGCTTGGTTTGTCACATATGTTACGTAGTGTTACGTAATCGCTTGCAAAGCCTGAATTTCATGGGATTGATAACGAAAGGGATAAGAAAAGGAGTACTTAGCGGCGAATGGGCATAACCACCCATAAATTAGAACAATTGTTTAACATTTAATTATCAAATAAAAGACATTGTGAAAACCTAAAATAAAATCGCTGTAGCTGAATCGGTTAAATTATTTAAAGAATCGAATGAAAACTGTCAATAATTTCCAGAAATCAAAAACGCACAAAACAACAAATAGCGCGGCGGACAATATAAAAGCGTTAATAAGCCGTTATAATTACGTTTCGTAATTACAACGGCTAATAATGATGCAGCGTCCTTAAATCAGGCGAGTTTTACGCAGTGCCAGGTAGTCGAGCAGACCGCCGAACAAAATACCGCCAACGGCAGTCAGCGCGGCAACCTCCAGCAGACCCGACAGGAATGAGAAGGCGGTGTAATCCAGGGCGTTCATGACCAGCAAAGCCAGCCATACCGTCAGCAGCAGGCAGCCCAGTGCCAGGATCCCCAGCGCCAGCGCATAGGCCTGCGGGTATTCCCTTCGCGGCATGAAGCTTGCCGTACGTTGGGTATGCTCAAGCGTTTGCCGGCACAGCAGCAGCAGGGCAATCCCCGGCACCGCCGCCACGACCGAGAAGAGATAGAACGTCGACCAGCCGTGGGCCTCGACAAACCAGCCGGCGATTGGCCCAACGTACACGCGGCCGACCGCAGACAGCGCAGAGAGCAGCGCGAACTGGGTGGCGGAGAATGATTTATTGCACAGCGTCATCAACAGTGCGACAAACGCCGCTGTCCCCATTCCCCCGCACAGGTTTTCAAAGAACACGGCGGTTGCCATGGAATAGAGGTGCTTATCGGTAATCGACAGCAGCCAGTAGCCGGCGTTGGAGACCCCCTGCAGCACACCGAAGATCAGCAGCGCCCGAAACAGTGTCAGCCGCTGCATCAGGACCCCGCCGTACAGGGCACCGAGAATGGTGGCAAACAGGCCCAAAGTTTTGTTCACCATCCCGACTTCTCCGGCATCAAAGCCAACGCCGCGGATGAGGAAGGTCGTGGTCAGGCTCATGGCAAACGCATCGCCAAGCTTATAAAGGACGATGAGCAGCAGAATAAGCCAGGCGTTATTGCGACCGAAAAAATCGCGCAGCGGTTCGGCGACCGCCTGCTCCAGCGACCTGGGAACCGGGATAATGTCGCTCGGCTCGGGTGCCAGCAGTGTGGCGATGATACAGGGCACCAGCAGCGCCGCCATCAGCCAGTACATCCCCTGCCAGCCGAGATAGCGGTCGGCAAGCCACAGAGCCAGACCACCGGACACCAGCATCCCAAGGCGATAGCCCAGCACGCTGATCGCGGCGCCGGTACCGCGCTCTTCCGCCGGCAGAACGTCGGTTTTCCAGGCATCGAACACGATATCCTGTGACGCCGAGCAGAAGGCGATCACCACCGCCAGCGCCGCCATCCAGCGGAGCTGGGAGACGGGCTCAAGAAAGCCCATCGCCGCAATGGCCAGCAGGAGCAGGACCTGGGTAGTCAGCAGCCAACCGCGACGACGCCCAAGAAACGGCGGCGTATAGCGGTCCATCAGCGGGGACCAGAGAAATTTAAAGACATAGGCCTGGCCGACGAGTGAGAAAAAACCGATCGTTTTCAGATCGATATTTTCCACCGTCATCCAGGCCTGCAGGGTACCGGAGGTGAGAGCCAGCGGCAGGCCTGAGGCGAAACCGAGGATCAGCAAAATCGCTGATTTCGGCTGTTGAAAAATGCGTAAGTAATGACTGGACATAGCATAAAGCACGAACCCGGCTGAGGCCGGGTTCGTGGTGGCATTAACGCGCGTTTTGCTTGATGAAATCGTGGATGCTGGTGTCCTGCGCCATATCGGCGATGGTATCGGTCAGGACGCTGTTAACGGCATCAGCGATGTTCTTGTTCGAGGCCTGGAAAGCGCCTTCAATGGAGTAGCTGGCGCGGTAGTTTTTGGTCATCTTCGTGCCGTTTGCCGCGGTGGCGATGATGGCGATATCTGCTTTCGTGGCGATGTTGTAACGCACATTACCCTGGGAGACGTCAGCGTAGAGTTTGTTGACGATAATTTGCAGATCAACCGCGCCGTTCGGGCCAATCATATAACCGCGTGCGGTCATCTGTTTCTCCAGCACTTCCTGCAACAGGAAGCGCAGATCGCGGGAGGCGGTGAGGGTGACCTGCTGATTGTCACGCGTGACTTTTGCCAGCGCCTGGTCCGGACGCTGGTCAGCGCCGTTGATGCTGACGGTCACGCCCATCAGGCTCGGATCCTGCTGCGGCAGCGTGATTTTCGGCGATACTTCAATGGTGGTCGGCGGCGTGGCGCATCCTGCCAGCATAAACATGGCGACCAACGGGAAAAGGATCTTCTTAAGCATGTTCAGGTCTCAACGCATGGTGTTGTTATAAGGAAAATTACCGCCATCATAGCATTGCCAACGGCAAGGGGAAGTGGCAACGCGTGTAAATCCATCGCCCTGGCGGTTTTCTGAGCGTCCGGCCATGGTTAATCGCTTTTTCCCCGGCAGTTCTGGCGACCAGAGCCAGTAAACGTGATACTTTTGAATGAAAATATCAGAACAATGCTAATTTTTTGTTGTTTTCTCCTAATGGAAGCGGTAAAAGCGGCTAACATTTATAGGGAGTGGCGGCATCTCAGCGTTGTCGGAGGAGAAAATTCATGATGATACGTGAACAGATCGAAGCAAAACTTAGAGCAGCGTTCGACCCGATGTATCTCGAAGTCGTGGATGAAAGTTATCGTCACAACGTCCCAGCGGGCTCTGAAAGTCATTTTAAAGTGGTGTTAGTGAGCGATCGCTTCACTGGCGAGCGTTTCCTCAATCGCCACCGTATGATCTACGGCACGCTAACTGAGGAGCTGTCGAATACGGTGCATGCCCTGGCGCTGCACACCTACACGATTAAAGAGTGGGAAGCACTACAAGATACGGTTTTCGCCTCGCCGCCTTGCCGCGGTGCGGGGAGTATCGCCTAGAAATCCCATTTGCAACCGCTGGCGCTTTTCCAGTATGTTGCTTGCAGATTTAGCAAAAACGGCCTACGGGCCGTTTTGTTTTGCCTGGAAAATGCGCAAAGTTAGCGCTTTTGCGGACAAATTTGAGCGGGAAATGTGAAAAATGCCGCAGCAGTGGGCGACAACCGTTCTCGACTCACAAAAGTGATGCCGCTATAATGCCGCGTCTTATATATGAATGTCTTCGGGATGATTCTGACGACAGGGAATGTGTTTCTGATTTGAAGAGGGCATCCCGGTTCTGCGAAGCCACCTACACGCGCTTCCAGAGTTGACCGAGCACTGTGATTTTTTTGAGGTAACAAGATGCAAGTTTCAGTTGAAACCACTCAGGGCCTTGGGCGCCGTGTAACGATTACTATCGCCGCTGACAGCATCGAGAATGCTGTCAAAAGCGAGCTGGTCAACGTAGCGAAAAAAGTTCGCATTGACGGCTTCCGTAAAGGCAAAGTGCCGATGAATGTTGTTGCTCAGCGTTATGGCGCATCCGTTCGCCAGGACGTGCTGGGCGACCTGATGAGCCGTCATTTCGTTGACGCGATCATCAAAGAGAAAATCAATCCGGCTGGTGCGCCGAACTACGTTCCGGGCGAATACAAACTGGGCGAAGACTTCACCTACGCGGTAGAGTTCGAAGTGTATCCGGAAGTTGAGCTGCAGGGTCTGGACGCGATCGAAGTTGAAAAACCGGTTGTTGACGTGACCGACGCTGACGTGGACACCATGCTGGAAACCCTGCGCAAGCAGCAGGCGACCTGGAAAGACAAAGACGGCGCCGTTGACGCTGAAGATCGCGTAACCATCGACTTCACCGGTTCCGTAGACGGCGAAGAGTTCGAAGGCGGTAAAGCCTCTGACTTCGTACTGGCAATGGGCCAGGGTCGCATGATCCCGGGCTTCGAAGACGGTATCAAAGGTCACAAAGCGGGTGAAGAGTTCACCATCGACGTGACTTTCCCGGAAGAGTACCACGCAGAAAACCTGAAAGGTAAAGCGGCTAAGTTCGTTATCAACCTGAAAAAAGTTGAAGAGCGTGAACTGCCTGAGCTGACCGAAGAATTCATCAAACGTTTCGGCGTGGAAGATGGTTCTGTCGCTGGCCTGCGCGCTGAAGTGCGTAAAAACATGGAACGCGAGCTGAAAGGCGCTGTACGTAACCGCGTGAAGTCTCAGGCAATCGAAGGTCTGGTTAAAGCTAACGAGATCGACGTTCCGGCTGCCCTGATCGACAGCGAAATCGACGTGCTGCGTCGCCAGGCTGCTCAGCGTTTCGGTGGCAACGAGAAACAGGCTCTGGAACTGCCGCGCGAGCTGTTCGAAGAGCAAGCTAAACGCCGCGTCGTTGTCGGTCTGCTGCTGGGCGAAGTGATTCGCACCAACGAGCTGAAAGCTGACGAAGAGCGCGTGAAAGGCCTGATCGAAGAGATGGCTTCTGCGTACGAAGATCCGTCAGAAGTCGTTGAGTTCTACAGCAAGAACAAAGAGCTGATGGACAACATGCGCAACGTGGCGCTGGAAGAGCAGGCTGTTGAAGCCGTGCTGGCGAAAGCCAAAGTGTCTGAAAAAGCCACTTCCTTCAACGAACTGATGAACCAGCAGGCGTAATTTCGCCGCGATTGTTTAAGGTTCGAGCAAAAACCCGTTGCCGAAAGGCGGCGGGTTTTTTTTTAGGATAATGATAGCCTCAGGCACGGTGCTAAAACGCATTTACCATGATAGCGTTACAGCAAAAGCTTGTTATGCTTGAAATATGGCAACACCATCCCCATTACCGGGGGAGGCAACTGCATCCGCAATCGCACGCGTGTTAAAGAGGCGGTGACGCGTTCAGCGGATAGAAACTGTGGCTGATAATCCGTCCGTAAGGTTACAATCAGTGCAGCAGGTATTTTAAAATTACTCCAGGAGACGGAAATGTCATACAGTGGCGAACGAGACAACTTTGCACCCCATATGGCCCTGGTGCCGATGGTCATTGAACAGACCTCACGCGGTGAACGTTCTTTTGATATCTACTCCCGTCTGCTTAAGGAACGCGTCATTTTTCTGACCGGCCAGGTCGAAGACCACATGGCAAACCTGATCGTGGCGCAGATGCTGTTTCTGGAAGCGGAAAACCCGGAAAAAGACATTTACCTGTACATTAACTCTCCGGGCGGGGTGATCACCGCCGGGATGTCGATTTATGACACCATGCAGTTCATCAAGCCGGACGTCAGCACCATCTGTATGGGCCAGGCCGCTTCCATGGGGGCGTTCCTGCTGACCGCCGGGGCGAAAGGCAAGCGCTTCTGCCTGCCGAACTCCCGCGTGATGATCCACCAGCCGCTGGGCGGCTATCAGGGACAGGCGACGGATATTGAGATCCACGCCCGCGAAATCCTGAAGGTGAAAGGGCGCATGAATGAGCTGATGGCGCATCATACCGGCCAGTCTCTTGAGCAGATTGAGCGTGACACCGAGCGTGACCGCTTCCTTTCTGCTGCGGAAGCCGTGGAGTATGGGCTGGTCGACTCTATTTTGACCCATCGTAATTGATGCCCGAGGCGCAAGGGTGCCGCTTTACGCTTCATTCTTCTCGCCACGTTTTCGTGAGTGGTTGGCATTTTTCCGGACGCTTGCCGGTCAGGCTTGCGGCCGGTTGCTTTGCCAGCGCCTCGATGTAGCGCAAAGGATTTTGTGTATATACTAATGAAGGGCGGCACAACGCTATATGGCGGCTTGCGCCTGAGAATGGCATTTGCGTCGTCGTGTGCGGCACAAAGAACTTAAAAAGAGGTTTGGACTCATGACAGATAAACGCAAAGATGGATCGGGCAAATTGTTGTATTGCTCTTTTTGCGGCAAAAGCCAGCATGAAGTGCGTAAGCTGATCGCCGGGCCATCCGTGTATATCTGCGACGAATGCGTTGATTTATGTAACGACATCATTCGCGAAGAGATTAAAGAAGTTGCGCCGCACCGCGAGCGCAGCGCGTTGCCGACGCCGCACGAGATTCGCCACCACCTTGATGACTACGTCATCGGTCAGGAACAGGCGAAGAAAGTGTTGGCGGTCGCGGTATACAACCACTACAAACGTCTGCGCAATGGCGATACCAGCAATGGCGTAGAGCTGGGTAAAAGTAACATTCTGCTGATCGGGCCGACCGGTTCCGGTAAAACGCTGCTGGCGGAAACGCTGGCGCGCCTGCTGGATGTGCCGTTTACCATGGCAGACGCCACCACCCTGACCGAAGCGGGTTATGTGGGTGAGGACGTCGAAAATATCATTCAGAAACTGCTGCAGAAGTGCGACTACGACGTGCAGAAAGCGCAGCGCGGCATCGTCTATATCGACGAAATCGACAAAATTTCGCGTAAATCCGATAACCCGTCGATTACCCGCGACGTCTCCGGCGAAGGCGTACAGCAGGCGCTGCTGAAGCTTATCGAAGGCACCGTCGCCGCCGTTCCACCGCAGGGCGGACGTAAACATCCGCAGCAGGAGTTCTTGCAGGTTGATACCTCCAAGATCCTCTTCATCTGCGGCGGCGCGTTTGCTGGCCTGGACAAAGTGATTTCCCACCGTGTTGAAACCGGCTCTGGCATTGGTTTTGGCGCGACGGTAAAAGCGAAGTCCGACAAAGCCAGCGAAGGTGAGCTGCTGTCTCAGGTTGAACCGGAAGATCTGATCAAATTTGGTCTGATCCCTGAATTCATCGGTCGTCTGCCGGTGGTGGCGACGTTGAATGAGCTGAGCGAAGAAGCGCTGATCCAGATCCTGAAAGAGCCGAAAAACGCCCTGACCAAGCAGTATCAGGCGCTGTTTAGCCTTGAGGGCGCAGAACTTGAATTCCGCGACGAAGCGCTGGATGCTATCGCCAAGAAAGCGATGGCGCGTAAAACCGGCGCCCGTGGCCTGCGCTCGATTGTGGAAGCGGCGCTGCTGGATACCATGTATGACCTGCCTTCGATGGATGATGTCGAAAAAGTGGTCATTGATGAGTCGGTTATCGAGGGTCAGAGCAAACCGCTGCTGATCTACGGTAAACCGGAAGCCCAGCAGGCATCTGGTGAATAATTAACCATTTCACTCAAGCAGTTAACAAAAAGGGGGGATTTTATCTCCCCTTTTATTTTTCCTGCATTCCCGCCGTTGAATGTGTGGAATACATCCCCATATACTGGATTACATATTAACGACGATGCAGTGGAGTATGGCGTCGTCGGCTACCTGGCGGACTTTAAACTAAGAGAGAGCTCTATGAATCCTGAGCGTTCTGAACGCATTGAAATCCCCGTATTGCCATTGCGCGATGTGGTGGTTTATCCGCACATGGTCATACCCCTGTTCGTAGGGCGGGAAAAATCTATTCGTTGCCTCGAAGCGGCCATGGACCATGATAAAAAAATCATGCTGGTTGCGCAGAAAGAAGCGTCGACGGATGAGCCGGGTGTAAACGATCTTTTCACCGTTGGAACCGTGGCGTCTATTTTGCAGATGCTGAAGCTGCCGGACGGTACCGTGAAGGTGCTGGTCGAAGGGCTGCAGCGTGCACGTATTTCTGCGCTGTCTGATAATGGCGAACATTTCTCGGCGAAAGCGGAGTATCTCGACTCGCCGGCGATTGACGAACGTGAGCAGGAAGTGCTGGTTCGCACCGCTATCAGCCAGTTTGAAGGCTATATCAAGCTGAACAAGAAGATCCCACCGGAAGTGCTGACGTCGCTGAACAGTATCGACGATCCGGCGCGCCTGGCGGATACCATCGCGGCACACATGCCGCTGAAGCTGGCTGACAAGCAGTCCGTGCTCGAGATGTCCGACATCAACGAACGTCTGGAATATCTGATGGCGATGATGGAATCGGAAATCGATCTGCTGCAGGTTGAGAAGCGCATTCGCAACCGCGTCAAAAAGCAGATGGAGAAATCCCAGCGCGAGTACTATCTGAACGAGCAAATGAAAGCGATTCAGAAAGAACTCGGCGAGATGGACGATGCCCCGGACGAAAACGAAGCGCTGAAGCGTAAGATCGACGCGGCGAAAATGCCGAAAGAGGCGAAAGAAAAAACCGAAGCGGAACTGCAGAAGCTGAAGATGATGTCGCCGATGTCTGCGGAAGCGACCGTCGTGCGTGGCTACATCGACTGGATGGTGCAGGTGCCGTGGAATGCGCGCAGTAAGGTCAAAAAAGACCTGCGTCAGGCCCAGGAAATCCTCGATACCGATCACTATGGTCTGGAGCGCGTGAAGGATCGCATCCTTGAATATCTCGCGGTGCAGAGCCGGGTGAACAAAATCAAGGGGCCAATCCTCTGTCTGGTGGGACCGCCGGGGGTAGGTAAAACCTCGCTGGGCCAATCGATCGCCAAAGCGACCGGACGTAAATACGTACGTATGGCGTTAGGTGGCGTGCGCGATGAAGCGGAAATTCGCGGCCACCGTCGGACCTATATTGGCTCGATGCCGGGCAAACTGATCCAGAAAATGGCGAAAGTGGGGGTCAAAAACCCGCTATTCCTGCTGGATGAGATCGATAAAATGTCTTCCGACATGCGCGGCGACCCAGCTTCAGCGTTGCTTGAGGTGCTGGATCCGGAACAGAACGTGGCCTTTAACGACCACTATCTGGAAGTGGATTACGATCTCAGCGACGTGATGTTCGTGGCGACGTCTAACTCCATGAACATTCCGGCGCCGTTGCTGGATCGTATGGAAGTGATTCGCCTCTCCGGTTATACCGAAGATGAAAAGCTGAACATCGCCAAGCGTCACCTGCTGCCGAAGCAGATTGAACGTAACGCGCTGAAGAAAGGCGAGCTGACCGTCGACGATAGCGCCATTATCGGCATTATTCGTTACTACACGCGTGAAGCGGGGGTTCGAAGCCTGGAGCGTGAAATCTCCAAGCTGTGCCGTAAAGCCGTAAAACAGCTGCTGCTGGATAAAACGCTGAAACACATCGAGATTAACGGTGAGAATCTGCACGATTATCTCGGCGTACAGCGCTTTGACTATGGCCGTGCCGATAGCGAGAACCGCGTTGGTCAGGTGACCGGTCTGGCGTGGACGGAGGTGGGTGGCGATCTGCTGACCATCGAAACCGCCTGCGTACCAGGCAAAGGCAAGTTGACCTATACCGGCTCGCTGGGTGAAGTCATGCAGGAGTCGATTCAGGCTGCGCTGACCGTGGTACGTTCGCGGGCGGATAAACTGGGCATTAACGCCGACTTCTACGAGAAGCGTGATATTCACGTCCACGTACCGGAAGGGGCGACGCCGAAGGATGGTCCGAGCGCGGGTATCGCCATGTGTACGGCGCTGGTCTCCTGTCTGACCGGTAACCCGGTACGCGCTGATGTGGCGATGACCGGTGAAATCACTCTGCGTGGTCAGGTGCTGCCGATCGGCGGTCTGAAGGAAAAACTGCTGGCGGCGCATCGCGGCGGCATTAAGACTGTTCTGATTCCTGATGAGAACAAACGCGACCTTGAAGAAATTCCAGATAACGTTATCGCCGATTTGGATATCCATCCGGTGAAACGAATCGAGGAAGTTCTGACACTTGCGCTGCAGAACGAACCGTTCGGCATGCAGGTTGTGACCGCGAAATAGTGATTCTGCGCAAATTGCGCTAATAAAAATAGGGCTGGTAAGTCATTTCGGACTTGCCAGCCTTTTTTTGTGTAGCTAACTTAGATCGCTGGCAGGGGGGTCATCGACAACTGCTGTTGTAAGGGCATGACAGTCCTGATATAACTGCTGCGCGGTCGCACTATGAAGGACTCAGGTGCGATATAAATTATAAAGAGAGGAAGAGAACAGTGAATAAATCTCAACTGATTGACAAAATTGCTGCGGGTGCGGACATTTCTAAAGCTGCAGCTGGACGTGCGTTAGATGCTTTAATCGCTTCTGTTACTGAATCTCTGCAGGCTGGGGATGACGTTGCGCTGGTAGGTTTTGGTACCTTTGCTGTTAAAGAACGTGCCGCCCGTACTGGTCGCAACCCACAAACAGGTAAAGAAATTACTATCGCTGCCGCAAAAGTGCCGGGCTTCCGTGCTGGTAAAGCGCTGAAAGACGCGGTGAACTGATCGGCTTTCCCGTCAGGGAATGTGACGAAGTACAAGGGCGCATCGTGAGATGTGCCTTTTTTATTGCCTTTTCAGACCACTTTATGTGTGTTTATCGCCACTTGTGGGCTGACAATCACCCTGTTTTCTTGTCAAAATACGTCCTCACGCGCGGCGGCCATCACGTGCTATGCTGCGCGAGCTAAAGTCATCTACAGCGGAGCGTTGTTACACCATGATGGACAACCTACGCACGGCCGCCAACAGCGTCGTGCTCAAGATTATTTTCGGTATCATTATCGTCTCGTTCATTTTGACCGGGGTGAGTGGTTACCTGATTGGCGGTGGCAAAAACTATGCCGCAAAAGTGAATGGCCAGGAGATTGGCCGTGGGCAGTTTGAAAACGCCGTCGCCAGCGAACGTAACCGTATGCAGCAGCAGCTTGGCGACCAGTTCTCCGAGCTGGCGGCGAACGAAAACTACATGAAAACCATGCGCCAGCAGGTGCTGAACCGGCTGATCGATGAGTCGCTTCTGGATCAGTATGCCCGCGAGCTGGGTCTCAGCATCAGCGATGAGCAGGTGAAGCAGGCGATCTTCCAGACCCAGGCGTTCCAGACGAACGGTAAGTTCGACAACCAGCGTTTCAGCGGTATTGTCGCCCAGATGGGGATGACCACCGATCAGTACGCTCAGGCGCTGCGTAACCAGCTGACCACACAGCAGCTGATTAACGCCATTGCGGGTACCGACTTCATGCTGCCGGGCGAGTCCGATCAACTGGCGGCGCTGGTGTCTCAGCAGCGTGTCGTCCGCGAAGCGACCATCAACGTGAATGCCCTGGCGGCAAAACAGACGGCCAGCGATGAGGAAATCAACGCCTTCTGGCAGCAGAATCAGGCCCGTTTTATGGCACCGGAACAGTTCCGCGTCAGCTATATCAAAATGGATGCCGCCAGCATGCAGGAGAGTGCCTCTGACGAAGAGATTCAGTCATGGTATGACCAGCACAAGGATCAGTTCACTCAGCCGCAGCGCAACCGCTACAGCGTGATTCAGACCAAAACGGAAGCCGATGCGAAAGCGGTGCTGGCCGAGCTGCAAAAAGGGGCAGATTTCGCCACGCTGGCGAAAGAAAAATCGACTGATATTATCTCTGCCCGCAACGGCGGCGATATGGGGTGGATGGAAGATGCCTCTACGGTGCCTGAGCTGAAAGATGCCGGGCTGAAAGAGAAAGGCCAGCTGTCTGGCGTGATCAAATCCTCAGTTGGCTTCCTGGTGGCCCGTCTGGACGACGTCCAGCCGGCGCAGGTGAAACCGCTGGCTGACGTGCGCAATGACATTGCGGCGAAAGTGAAGCAGGAAAAAGCGCTGGATGCTTACTACGCGCTGCAGCAGAAGGTGAGCGATGCGGCCAGTAACGATAATGAATCGCTGGCGGGCGCGGCGCAGGTCGCCGGACTGAAGGTGGTGGAAACCGGCTGGTTTGGCCGCGATAACCTGCCGGAAGAGCTGAACTTTAAACCGGTCGCTGACGCAATCTTCAACGGCGGTCTGGTGGGTGAGAATGGCGCGCCGGGCAGCAACTCCGACATCATCACCGTTGACGGCGATCGCGCTTTTGTTCTGCGCATTAGCGAACACAAAGCCGAGGCGGTGAAACCGCTGGCCGAAGTGAAGGCGCAGGTCAGCGATATCGTTAAGCACAATAAAGCGGAACAGCAGGCGAAACTGGATGCCGACAAGCTGCTGGCGGCGCTGAAAGACGGCAAAGGCGATGAAGCGATGAAGGCGGCTGGCCTGAGCTTCGGCGCGCCGCAGACGCTTTCCCGTACCGGCCAGGATCCGCTGAGCCAACTGGCATTTACTCTGCCGCTGCCGCAGCAGGGCAAACCGGTCTATGGCGTTGGCAGCAATATGCAAGGCGATGTGGTGCTGGTGGCGCTGGATGAAGTGAAAGCAGGCAACATGCCGGAAGAGCAGAAGAAGGCCATGGTTCAGGGGATTACCCAGAACAACGCCCAAATCGCTTTCGAAGCGCTGATGAGTAACCTGCGCAAGGCGGCGAAAATTAAACTGGGCGACAGCATCGACCAGCAGCAGTAATTTCGCGTCGTCTCGCAAAAATGAGCAACACGATGTAATCCCCAAGGGCCGCTTTCGCGGCCCTTTCCATTTCTGTGATTTGCCTTTTGTCGGCCATCCGCACTGACGCTATCGTAACCTTGCTGTCTACACACAAGGAGATATCAGCATGAAATATGGAATAAAAGCACTGATGGCCGCGGGCGTACTGGTTTTCGCGGTAGGCGTACAGGGAGCGCTGGCTGCACCCGCCAGCGGCAAAGCGGCGGTGAATAAAGAAAATGTGCAGGCGACTACTTCGGCGAAGGCGGAAACGGTGCCCGGTGAGGCGGACAACGGGGTGACAAAGGTCAGCATTAACCGCGCCAGCGCCGAACAGTTGGCTCAGGCGTTGAATGGCGTGGGGTTGAAAAAAGCCCAGGCCATTGTCAGCTACCGCGAAGAGTACGGGCCGTTCAAAACCCTCGATGATCTGAAGCAGGTCCCGGGAATGGGCAGCTCGCTGGTGGAGCGCAATTTAGCCCATCTGACGCTGTAAATTTTATACCAGACCTTGCACAGCGGTGATTTTTTGCCAGGATAAAGAGGTTGCATCAAGTGGTGTGACCTCTTACCTCATAAACAACAATAACAGAAAGGCATTGGTGCTATGCAGACACAAATTAAAGTTCGCGGCTATCATCTCGACGTCTACCAGCATGTGAACAACGCACGCTACCTGGAGTTCCTTGAGGAAGCCCGCTGGGATGGCCTGGAAAACAGCCCCGCGTTTCAGTGGATGACGGAGAAAAATATCGCTTTCGTGGTGGTGAATATCAATATTAACTACCGTCGTCCGGCGGTACTGGGCGATGTGCTGACAGTGAGCAGCAAACTGGAGCAACTCAACGGCAAAAGCGGCACGCTAAGCCAGGTGGTCACCCTCAACCCCAATGGCGAAGTGGTGGCCGATGCGCTGATTACCTTCGTCTGTATCGATTTGAAAACCCAGAAGGCGCTGCCGCTGGAAGGGGAGTTGCGCGAGAAACTTGACCAGATGAACTTGCGTTGACAACCGTCGCGTGAGTGCCGGGCCCACGGCAGGTGATGAACCCGTAGCCCCGGTAAGCGTCGCGCCACCGGGGAATTTGAGTCAAAGCTCCGGTAAATCGCTCCCCGGAGGCTATGCCTGTGCCAGCCCGGTTTTTTGCTTCATCACCGCCATTATGCCGACCTTGTCCCCCAGATACTGGTTGAGTCCGTTTGCGCGCAGGTTACAGGCGGCGCACTGGCCGCAGCCATCGCCCTTAATGCCGTTGTAGCAGGTGAGGGTTTCCTGGCGCACCAGATCCAGCTGACCCCAGTAGTCGGCAAGCGCCCAGGTCTCGGCTTTATTCAGCCACATCAGCGGCGTCTCAAAGCGAATGTCTTTCGCCATCCCAAGGCTGACGGCGTGGTGCAGCGCTTTGACAAACTCATCGCGGCAGTCCGGGTAGCCGGAGAAGTCGGTCTCGCACACGCCGGTGATGATGGCTTCGGCTTTCACCTGATAGGCGTAGATTGCTGTCAGGGTTAAAAACAGAATATTGCGCCCGGGGACAAAGGTGTTGGGAATGCCCTCGGCATCAGGCTGATAGTCGGGTACCGGAATGTTATCGCGGGTCAGGCTGCTGACTGCCAGTTCGTTGAGCAGAGTGACGTCCAGCACTTTATGCGCGACAGCGCCCAGTTTCAGGGCGAGTTCGCGCGCCACGTCGATTTCCGCGCGGTGGCGTTGGCCATAATCAAAAGTGACGCAATGCACTTCATCATACTGCTGCAGAGCTTGCACCAGGCAGGTGGTTGAATCTTGTCCTCCGCTGAAGACAACTACGGCGCGTTTCATGGCAATTCCTGACTAAATGAGTAAAGGCGCTATGGTAGCGCCAGACGCGCGCGGCGACCAGCTCTCTCATGACGATGACGCCGGTAGCCAGGCGCTGGCGAAGTCGAACCAGCCCCGGGCGTTAAGACGCAGGCCATTGACCCCCGGTGGCGCGCTGATCCGATAGTTATATTTGAACAGCGGCGTCATGATGGCGTCTTCCATCAGACTGTTGAACACGTTGCGCAGCGCATCGTTGCGACTGCGGGCTTCGGGCTGCGCCTGCACGGCGTCTAATGTCGCCTGCAGATGGGCATATTGCGCCCCGGTCAGCAAATTAGGCCACAGCATATCGCAGCGCAGCCACTGTTCGAGGGCGTATTCAGGCGCTTCGCCGATTAGCCGGTCGCCCATCATCAGATCGGCCTGCCCCAGATGCTGACAGCCTTCCCAGTTTTTGGCGTCATGAAAAATGAGCGTCAGCTCGCAGCCCAGCAGAGCCAGCCGTTGCCTCAGCTGTTCGGCCATCGCATGAAGCTCGACCGGCAGATGATAGAGCAGGGTAAGTCTGGCCGGCAGCGGTACCGCGTTGTTTTCCGGTCCCTGCGGGATGGACCATCCTGGCAGCACCTCATGGCTCGGCGTAATCAGATCCTCCTCCAGCGGCAGCGTTTCCAGCAGCGACGAGTGATGGATTATCGACACCAGCCGCTGGGCCTGCGCTTTGCTAAGACGCGGGCTGTGGCGCAGGGTGAGATAACAGAAGCCAAGGCTGATACTGTTGCTGACCTGACGCAGATTGTGGAGCTCTTCGCGATCGCCGATGGTGATCTGCACCGGATGGCGGCAGCTGGTGCCGAGATCGCGGTCAAAGAGCTGAGGAGTGATCCAGTACTCCACTGCCTGGATCAGCGGATGCTGCAGGTGGTAACGGGGATGGTTCTCCAGGCGGACGAGTTCCGGACTGAACCGTTTCAGGCGGAATGGCCCGCAGCCGATGGCCGGATCGTCAGGATGCGCCAGCACGCTGCAGTAGCTGGCGAGACGGAACGGCAGCCAGTAGTCAGGACGATGCAGCGTGATGGTTAGACACTGGGCGTGAGTGACATCGATACGGCTAAGGCTGGCGAAGAGGGTCCGCAAGGCTGGCAGCTCAAGCAGCAGCCGTAACCGCTGCCGCAGCTGCGCGGTTTCCACCGCATCGCCATTGTGCCAGTACAGCGTAGAGCGAATATAAAAATGCCAGCGCAGGCCGTCCGGTGAGACCTGCCAGTGATGCGCCAGATCGCCGATCGGCATATTGTCGCCTTCGTCGAAGCGCGTTAGCCCGGCATAGATCTGCCCGGCCAGATGCTGCTCGGCGCGTCCGGGCAGAAAGCCAGGGCGCAACGGCTCCAGTGGGCGATAGTAAGGAATACGCAGCGTCGGAGTATTGTTTTGCCACTGACCGCCGAGGAAGGGATGGAGCAGGGCTTTCAGCTCCACCGGGGCCAGCTGCGCCAGCTCCAGCGCGTTTTGCTGCTGACCGTTGTTCAGCGCCTGCTCCATCATCTCGTTGCGCAGACTTTCCGGGGTTTTGTGAAATGAGAGCTGCCCGCGTTTGCCGCGCCCGGAGCTGGCCTGCCAGCTTAGCCACCCCGCCTCCTGCGCCTGACGCAGCAGAGTGCGGACGTGGCGTTCGCTGCAAAAACAGCGCTCCGCCAGTTCGCCGACGGTCACCTGCTGCGGCGCCCCGGCTGAGGGTTGCCACAATCGCTGGTACTGATTTAAACGGTGTAAGAGTCGCATGGGAGCCGTCGTCCACCGGGCCGCTGTAAACCCGGAACAATTAATAATATCTATTCACTATTACTTCCGTATATCCCAGGTGATACTGCAACACAAGCGAAGCCCATCACACATCGGGGAATACATCATGGCAAAACTGGCCGCATTTGATATGGACGGCACCCTGCTGATGCCGGACCATCGTCTCGGCGAGCAAACGCTCACCGCGCTGAAACGGCTGCGGGAACGTAATATCACCCTGACGTTCGCTACCGGTCGCCATGTGCTGGAGATGCACCATGTGATTGGCGAATTTTCCCTGGACGCATTTCTGATCACCGGCAACGGGACGCGCATCCATTCGCTGGAAGGGGAGGAGCTTTATCGCCAGGATCTCGCTCCCGAGGCGGCGGAAGCGGTGCTGCACAGCAAATGGGATACTCAGGCCAGCATGCATGTGTTTAACGATGGCGGCTGGTTCACCGGTCAGGCAAGGCCTGAATTGTTGCAAGCGCATGTCTTCAGCGGCTTTCACTATCAACTATGCGATCCGAAACGCATGTCGGCGCAGCATGTCACCAAGATCTGTTTTTGCGGCGATCATGACGATCTCCGCCGCCTGCGGATCCAGCTAAATGAGACGCTGGGCGATCGCGCGTTTCTCTGCTTCTCGGCGATGGACTGTCTGGAAGTGCTGCCGGTTGGGTGTAATAAAGGTGCGGCGCTGGCGGTGCTCAGCCAGCACTTAGGCTTCACCCTGCAGGAGTGCATGGCGTTTGGCGATGCGATGAACGACCGCGAGATGCTGGGCAGCGTTGGGCGGGGATTTATCATGGGCAACGCGATGCCGCAGCTGAAAGCCGAGCTGCCGCATCTTCCTGTTATCGGTGACTGCCGACATCAGGCGGTCTCCCACTTTTTAACGCATTGGCTGGATAATCCTGATCTTCCTTATTCCCCCGAATAGAGAGACCCTTCCGGCAAGCCAGATAGTTTTCTATCTGGCTTTTTTTATCGCCTGCCGACCAGCGCGGCGATCTCCACCTGCCAGGGCGCGATATCGCCGATATTGGCGGCCACCCACTGCGGGTTGTAATAGGTTTCCAGGTAGCGCTCGCCGCTGTCGCACAACAGCGTGACGATGGAACCCGTTCGTCCTTCCTCGCGCATCCGCGCGGCCAGCTGCAATACGCCCCACATATTGGTGCCGGTAGAAGCGCCGACCTTGCGCCCAAGCTGTGTTTCCAGCCACAGGGCGGTGGCCACGCTCGCCGCATCCGGCACGCGCAACATCTCGTCGACGACGTCGGGAATAAATGACGGTTCGACGCGTGGGCGGCCGATGCCTTCAATTTTGCTGCCGACCAGGCTGCGCAGGCTGGCGTCGCGGGTCTGCCAGTACTCGAGGAAGACCGAATTCTGCGGATCAACAACCATCAACTGCGTCTCATGGCCCTGGCTGCGGATATAGCGGCCAATGGTTGCCGAGGTGCCGCCGGTGCCGGCGCTCATGACGATCCATGATGGCTGCGGGTGCGGTTCATGGCTCATCTGGCGGAAAATACTGTCGGCGATATTATTGTTACCGCGCCAGTCGGTGGCCCGTTCGGCGAAGGTGAATTGATCCATATAATGGCCGTTCAGCTCGCGGGCCAGCATTTCGGAAGCGTCGTAGATTTCGCAGGCGCTCTGCACAAAATGGCAGCGTCCGCCGTAAAACTCGATCTGTTCGATTTTACGTTTGGCGGTGCAGGAAGGCATCACGGCGATAAACGGCAGCCCCAGCAGGCGGGCGAAATAGGCCTCCGAAACGGCGGTTGAGCCCGAGGAGGATTCAATAATCGGCGTACCTTCTTTGATCCAGCCGTTGCACAGGCCATAGAGAAACAGCGACCGTGCCAGGCGATGCTTAAGGCTGCCGGTGGGGTGGGTACTTTCATCTTTCAGATACAGCTGGATGCCTGGAAACGCAGGCAGCGCCAGACGGATCAGATGCGTGTCAGCGGAGCGCTGATAGTCGGCGTTGATTTCGCTAATGGCATGTTTAACCCAGGCGCTATTCATCGTGATTTCCTGTTTGTCATTTTGTGCCTAGCTTAGCGGAAAGTCCGGGAAAAATTGTTGCCATTTAACCTTTGGATTACCATTATGGGAGCAAAATTTTCTCTTCGGATACCCTATGCTAGATAAAATTGACCGTAAGCTGCTGGCGCTGCTGCAGGAAGATTGCACCCTCTCTTTGCAGGCGCTGGCCGATGCCGTTAATCTGACCACCACACCCTGCTGGAAACGCCTGAAACGGCTCGAAGATGAAGGTATTTTGCGCGGGCGCGTCGCCTTACTGGATGCGGAAAAGGTGGGGCTGGGCCTGACGGCGTTTGTCCTGATCAAGACCCAGCATCACAGCAGCGACTGGTATTGCCATTTTGTGAGCGAAGTGACGCAGATGGCAGAGGTGCTCGGCTTCTGGCGGATGGCAGGAGAGTATGATTACCTGCTGCGGGTGCAAGTGGCCGATATGAAACGCTATGACGATTTTTATAAACGTTTAGTGAACAGCGTGCCGGGGCTGTCGGATGTCACTTCGAGTTTTGCCATGGAACAGATAAAATATACCACTGCCTTGCCTGTCGAATAACGGTATTGCGCCGTAACCCATTACAAATCAGGATTTTACTGCTTGCGATTATTTGCTCAACTCAGCTGGTACTTCCGCCGGGAGTGGCGCCGCTATCTTGGCGCGATTGCCCTGCTGGCCATTATTGCCGTCCTGCAGCTTATTCCGCCGAAGGTGGTGGGCATTGTGGTGGACGGCGTGACGCAACAACATTACACCGCCGAGAAGGTGTGGATGTGGATCGGCGCGCTGGTGCTGGTCGCGGTAATGGTCTACCTGCTGCGCTATGTCTGGCGCGTGCTGCTGTTCGGCGCCTCTTACCAGCTGGCGGTCGAACTGCGGGAAGATTTTTACCGGCAACTGAGCCGCCAGCATCCGGCATTCTATTTACGCCATCGTACTGGCGATCTGATCGCCCGCGCCACCAACGATGTTGACCGGGTGGTATTTGCCGCCGGTGAAGGGGTGTTAACCCTGGTGGATTCGATGGTGATGGGTTGTGCGGTATTGATTGTGATGTCGACGCAGATTAGCTGGCAGCTCACCCTGCTGGCGCTGTTGCCGATGCCGCTGATGGCGCTGGCGATTAAACGCAACGGCGATGCGCTTCACGAACGTTTTCGCGTGGCCCAGGCGGCCTTTTCCAGCCTTAACGATCGCACACAGGAGAGCCTGACCAGCATCCGTATGATTAAGGCTTTTGGGCTGGAGGATCGCCAGTCGGCGCAGTTTGCCGCCGATGCCGCCGATACCGGCGCGAAAAACATGCGCGTGGCACGCATTGATGCGCGTTTCGACCCCACCATCTATATCGCCATCGGGGCCGCTAACCTGCTGGCTATCGGCGGCGGCAGCTGGATGGTGATCCACGGCAGCCTGACGCTGGGCCAGCTGACCAGCTTTGTAATGTATCTTGGCCTGATGATTTGGCCGATGCTGGCGCTGGCGTGGATGTTTAACATTGTTGAGCGCGGTAGCGCGGCCTATGGTCGTATCCGCACGATGCTCGAAGAGGCGCCAGCGGTGGACGACGGTACTGAAGCCGTGCCAGCAGGCCGCGGTGTCCTGCAGGTTGCCATCCGCAATTTCAGCTATCCGCAGGCGAGTAAACCGTCGCTGGAGCAGGTTAATTTTACCCTCCAGCCTGGGCAAATGCTGGGTATCTGCGGGCCGACAGGTGCCGGTAAAAGTACCATTCTGGCGCTGCTGCAACGTCATTTTGACGTCACCAGCGGCGAGATCCGCTTTCACGATCTGCCGCTGCCGCGTCTGCAGCTCGACAGCTGGCGTGCCCGGCTGGCGGTGGTCAATCAGACGCCATTTTTATTCTCCGACACCGTCGCCAATAATATCGCGCTGGGCAAACCGGATGCGACACCAGCGCAGATTGAACGCGTGGCACGGCTGGCCAGCGTGCATGACGACATTCTGCGCCTGCCCCAGGGGTACGATACCGAAGTGGGCGAGCGCGGCGTGATGCTCTCCGGCGGCCAGAAACAGCGCATCTCGATTGCCCGCGCTCTGCTGCTGGAGGCCGAAATTTTGATCCTGGATGATGCTTTGTCGGCGGTGGATGGCCGTACGGAGCACCAGATCCTGCACAACCTGCGCCAGTGGGGAGAGGGGAGGACGGTGATTATCAGCGCCCACCGGCTGTCGGCGCTGACCGAGGCCAGTGAAATTCTGGTGTTGCAGCATGGGCATATTGCCCAGCGTGGCCGCCACGAGGCGCTGGCCGTGCAGCCAGGCTGGTATCGCGACATGTATCGTTACCAGCAGCTGGAAGCCGCGCTCGACGAGGTTCCGCAGGCGCAAGAGGAGGCCCTGGATGCGTAGCTTTACCGAACTCTGGCCGACGCTTAAACGCCTGCTGGCCTATGGTTCACCGTGGCGTAAGCCGCTGGCCATCGCGGTGGGGATGATGTGGATCGCGGCGGCGGCGGAAGTGAGCGGCCCGCTGCTCATCAGCTATTTCATCGATAATATGGTGGCGAAGCATACGCTGCCGCTGAAGCTGGTGGCAGGCCTGGCGGTAGCCTATATCGGCCTGCAGCTGCTGGCGGCGTTACTGCACTATAACCAGTCGCTACTGTTTAACCGCGCCGCGGTCGGCGTCGTCCAGCAATTGCGCAGCGACGTGATGGATGCCGCCCTGCATCAGCCACTCAGCGAGTTTGATACCCAGCCGGTTGGGCAGCTTATCTCACGGGTGACCAACGATACCGAAGTCATTCGCGACCTGTACGTGACGGTGGTGGCAACCGTGCTGCGCAGCGCCGCGCTGATCGGCGCGATGCTGGTGGCAATGTTCAGCCTCGACTGGCGAATGGCGCTGGTGGCGATCGCGATTTTCCCGGCGGTACTGATCGTGATGATTATCTATCAGCGCTATAGCACGCCGATTGTGCGCCGGGTGCGCGCCTGGCTTGCTGATATCAACGATGGTTTCAACGAAGTGATCAACGGCATGGGGGTGATCCAGCAGTTCCGCCAGCAGGCGCGCTTTGGTGAACGGATGCGCGAGGCCAGCTATGCCCACTACCTGGCGCGAATGCAGACGCTGCGCCTCGACGGTTTCCTGCTGCGCCCGCTGCTGAGCCTTTTTTCCTCGCTGGTACTGTGCGGGCTGCTGATGCTGTTTGGCTTTAGCGCGGTGGGCACGATCGAGGTCGGGGTCCTGTACGCGTTTATCAGCTATCTCGGACGCCTCAATGAGCCACTCATTGAGCTGACCACCCAGCAGTCGATGCTGCAGCAGGCGGTGGTCGCCGGCGAACGCGTTTTTGAGCTGATGGATCGCCCGCGCCAGGCGTGGGGCTCGGATGACGCGCCGCTGCGCAGCGGCCGGGTGGAAATTGACCATCTCTCCTTTGCCTACCGGGGGGATCGACTGGTCCTGCAGGATATCAGCCTGGACATTCCCTCGCGCAGCTTTGTGGCGCTGGTCGGGCATACCGGCAGCGGGAAGAGTACTCTCGCGAGTCTGATGATGGGCTATTACCCGTTAACCCACGGGGAGATCCGCATCGATGGTCGGCCGCTCGCTTCCCTCAGCCACAGCGCGTTGCGTCGGGGCATCGCGATGGTGCAACAGGATCCGGTGGTACTGGCGGATACCTTCTATGCCAACGTCGCGCTGGGTCGGGACATCAGTGAGACGCAGGTCTGGGAAGCGCTGGAGGCGGTGCAACTGGCGGAGGTGGCGCGCAGCATGAGCGATGGCCTGTACACCCAGTTGGGCGAGCAGGGCAATAACCTCTCCGTCGGGCAGAAGCAGCTGCTGGCGCTGGCGCGCGTACTGGTGGAGACTCCGCAGGTGTTGATTCTGGATGAGGCGACGGCCAACATCGACTCCGGCACCGAGCAGGCGATTCAACTGGCGCTGGCGAAAGTTCGTCAGCATACCACCCTGGTGGTCATCGCCCATCGGCTGTCAACCATCGTTGAGGCCGATACCATCCTGGTCCTGCATCGCGGACAGGCTGTCGAGCGAGGTAATCATCAGCAGCTGCTGGCGGCGAAAGGGCGATACTGGCAGATGTATCAGCTGCAGCTGGCTGGCGAAGAGCTAGCGGCCAGCGCCAGAGAAGAATCGCTGAGCGCCTGATGCACCACCATCAGGCAGCGAAGAAAGCGTGGCCTGCCGTGGTGCAAAAACGTTACATCAAATGCACTATTGTGGTGCGTTTTTGCGCTGCAAACGCGTTTCAGCAGGCAATTGTCTGACCTGCACCCTGTTTTTTGCCATCAAAGGGCCGCTCTGCGGCCTTTTTTCATTTCTGGCATAGCCCTTGCTTTATATCCATCGTGTTAGCTGCGGCCATTACCGAATACTGACTGGAGGGGACTTATGAAGCTGGTTACCGTGGTAATCAAACCATTCAAACTGGAAGACGTGCGTGAAGCCTTGTCTTCCATCGGCATTCAGGGCCTGACGGTCACTGAAGTCAAGGGCTTTGGCCGTCAGAAAGGTCATGCGGAGCTCTACCGCGGCGCCGAGTATAGCGTCAACTTTCTGCCAAAAGTGAAGATTGATGTGGCGATTGCCGACGATCAGCTGGATGAAGTCATCGATGTGATCAGCAAAGCGGCTTACACCGGAAAAATTGGCGACGGCAAAATTTTCGTCGCTGAATTGCAGCGCGTCATTCGCATCCGTACCGGCGAAGCTGACGAAGCGGCACTGTAATTTCCAGACCACACAGTGATGGGGAACGAAACAATGAAAATGGCAACAATGAAATCGGGTCTGGGGGCATTGGCCCTTCTTCCGGGACTGGCAATGGCTGCGCCCGCAGTGGCGGACAAAGCCGATAACGCGTTTATGATGATTTGCACCGCGTTGGTTCTGTTTATGACTATCCCGGGGATCGCGCTGTTTTACGGCGGCCTGATCCGCGGCAAAAACGTTCTTTCCATGCTGACCCAGGTGATTGTGACCTTTGGCCTGGTCTGTGTACTGTGGGTGATTTATGGCTATACCCTGGCCTTCGGCACCGGCGGCAGCTTCTTCGGTAGCTTTGACTGGGTGATGCTGAAAAATATTGAACTGAAAGCGCTGATGGGCACCTTCTATCAGTACATCCACGTTGCCTTCCAGGGATCGTTCGCCTGTATCACCGTCGGGCTGATCGTGGGGGCGCTGGCTGAACGTATTCGTTTCTCCGCCGTGCTGATTTTTGTGGTGGTGTGGATGACGCTCTCTTATGTTCCGATTGCGCACATGGTCTGGGGCGGCGGTCTGCTGGCGACCCACGGCGCGCTGGACTTCGCGGGCGGTACCGTTGTACACATCAACGCCGCCGTCGCCGGGCTGGTGGGTGCGTACATGATGGGCAAACGTGTGGGCTTCGGCAAAGAAGCGTTCAAACCGCATAATCTGCCGATGGTGTTCACCGGCACTGCCATCCTCTACGTGGGCTGGTTCGGCTTCAACGCCGGCTCCGCCAGCGCAGCGAACGAAATTGCCGCACTGGCTTTCGTCAACACCGTCGTCGCCACAGCGGCAGCCATCCTGGCCTGGACCTTTGGCGAATGGGCCCTGCGCGGTAAGCCTTCTCTGCTGGGCGCCTGCTCCGGTGCAATTGCCGGTCTGGTTGGCGTCACCCCGGCGTGCGGGTATATCGGTGTCGGTGGGGCGTTGATTGTGGGTATCGCATCTGGTCTGGCGGGTATTTGGGGCGTAACAGCGCTGAAACGCTGGCTGCGGGTTGATGACCCTTGCGACGTCTTCGGCGTCCACGGCGTCTGCGGCATCGTCGGCTGTATCCTGACCGGTATCTTCGCGGCCACCTCTCTGGGCGGCGTGGGTTATGCAGAAGGCGTCACCATGGGCCATCAGCTGCTGGTGCAACTCGAAAGTATCGCCATCACCATCGTCTGGTCGGGCGTCGTGGCTTACATTGGCTACAAAGTGGCTGACATGACCGTAGGGCTGCGCGTACCGGAAGAGCAGGAGCGCGAAGGGCTGGACGTCAACAGCCATGGCGAAAACGCCTACAACGCCTGATAGAAAACCCTTCTCCTTGTAGCAAAAAGCCTCCCGTCCGGGAGGCTTTTTTTATGCGTTGCGGTTGCGCATCACCCCTTCCTGGACCGTTGAAGCTACCAGCGTTCCATCCTGAGTGTAGAACTCGCCGCGGACGAAGCCACGGGCGCTGGAGGCTGAGGTGCTTTCAACGCTGTACAGCAGCCATTCATTGATATTAAACGGCCGGTGGAACCACATTGAGTGGTCGATAGTGGCGACCTGCATGCCAGGCTCAAGGAAGCCGACGCCGTGCGGCTGCAGCGCCACCGGCAGGAAATTAAAGTCCGAGGCATAGCCCAGCAGATATTGATGAATGCGCAGATCGTCGGGAACGGCGCCGTTGGCGCGCAGCCACACCTGGCGCACCGGTTCGGCGATATGGCCTTTCATCGGGTTATGAAATTCAACCGGGCGGATCTCCAGCGGTTTATCACAGAGGAATTTATCTTTCACCTGCGGCGGCAGAAGGTGTGCCAGCTTGCGGGCGATATCGGTTTCCGAGTGCAGGCCGTCAGGAGAGGGGGCCGGCGGCATCGCTTTCTGATGCTCATAGCCGTGCTCTGGCGCCTGGAAGGAGGCGGTCATATAGAAGATCGGCTTCCCGTTCTGAATGGCGGCCACTCGCCGGGCGCTAAAGCTGTTGCCGTCGCGCAGTACTTCCACATCGTAGACGATCGGTTTCTGGCTGTCGCCGGGGCGCAGAAAGTAGCTGTGAAATGAATGTACCAGACGTTCAACGGGCACGGTCTCTTTTGCCGCATACAGCGCCTGGCCCACCACCTGGCCGCCAAAAACCTGGCGCAATCCCAGGTCTTCGCTCTGTCCGCGGAATAACCCTTCCTCAATTTTTTCCAGATCTAATAATGCCAGCAGGTTAGAGAGTGCCTGACTCATACTTATCCTCAATTAATGATAGCGGCGCAGCGCGATGCGCGTGATGTGGCAAAGTATAACCTGGAATCGCAAGTGGTCCGATGGGTGTAATAATCTGAATAACGAGGGGGCAACAGGAACAAATCTGAGATCTGTGCCACACTTATTGACGACACGAAAGTTCCTGCCGGCGAAGCGGCGGAACATCCTCCTGGGTATTAAGGGATGATAAGGAGAACATCATGAAATTTGCCTATATGTTTAGTGCCTTAGCTGTCGCCGCGACGCTAACCGCCTGTGCTAATCACCACTCTACCAGTTCTTCGACTCAGGCAGCCGCGCCCGACCCTTATGGCATCGCGACGCTGAGCGTGGCACAGCAGCAGCCGAGCGTTACGGGGACGATTAATATCCGCCAGAGAATCGCTTTACCGCCGGACGCGGTACTGACGGTGACCCTGTCGGATGCTTCTCTGGCAGATGCGCCAGCCCGCGTGTTGTCGCAAAAAGCGGTGCGTACCGAAGGCAAACAGGCGCCATTTAACTTTGCCCTGCCTTACAATCCGGCAGACATTCAGCCGAACGCCCGTATTTTGCTGAGTGCCGCGATCGCGGTGAACGGCCAGCTAATGTTCATTACCGATACCGTGCAGACAGTGATAAACCAGGGGGGGACGCATGCCGACCTGACGCTGGTTCCGGTCACGCAGACCGCCGTCCCCGTTGCGCAATAAGCTCGCCGAGCCCCCTGACGGGGGCTTTTTTTTACCTTCAGTAAACCCAGCGATAATGCTGAAGATCGATATGGCCGCTGCCGGAGACCTGAACCCCTTCGGCCAGCAACGCCTGACGCTGTCGCTGAAGATCGGGCCCGGTGAGGGAGATATCGCCATGGCGATTGACCACCCGATGCCAGGGCAGGGTGGACCCTTCCGGTAGGCGCTTCAGTACGCCGCCTACCTGGCGTGCGGCGCGCGGTGAACCGGCCAGGCGGGCGATATCGCCGTAGGTGGCGACATAGCCTTCCGGTATCGACGCCACGATGTGCCAGACGCGTTGGGGGAATGTGTCGTGCGGATCCATGTTCAGCCCTGTTAACCGGAAAACGCCAGCATAAGCGCTGAGCCGCAGGCTGTACAGCCTGCCTCGGTTCAGGCGGGTTGTTCGATAGTGAAAGTCAGGGCCAGGCCGAGGATCTGCATGCCATGGACATTGTCAGACGGTGAACTGGCGATGAGGCTCTCAAGAAATTTCAAACGCTGCGAGGTGGCGTTAATGATTAGCTTCGCCCGCAGGCCCGGCATGGTCAGCGACGAAATGGGGTAAACCACCCGACCGCTGATGTAGACGGGCAGCTTGCGCAGTTCCACCTGGCGCAGCACGCCGACGGTGGAATAGAGCAGCGCCAGCGGCGTGACCGCTCGCACTGGTGCCTGACTGATGGTCACGAAGTCGAGCATTTTTTCCGGGCGCAGATAGTTCACGCCATGAAAGGCGATGGTCATCCCTTCAATAGCGGGTAAAGGCAGAGTGATGGTCTGTGGTGATGAGTCAGTCATTCGATTACCGTAGAGACAATGTGCTGATGATAAAAGGGGACGCAAGGTGGCTAAGTATGGTGGATAACCCGCTTGTGTGCTGAGCGCGCGCTCGCAATCTTACCGGTTGACCGTGAGTTGCTGGTTTTATTGGCGTATTGTGCAATAAACCGGCAGGTGAGCGGGGCGAGCTTGCAATTCACCAGGTCAGCAGGGATAATGCGCCAGCGCGTTAGGTAACTAGCGCTCTCAATGGGGGCTCTGTTGGTTCTCCCGCAACGCTACTCTGTTTACCAGGTCAGGTCCGGAAGGAAGCAGCCAGAGCAGACGACGTGTGTGCCGGGATGTAGCTGGCAGGGCCCCCACCCATTTCGCCCTTCTGATATATCCCTTGTATTTGTCCGGTCTTTACTTCTGCTATAATTAATTTCTGATACAGGTCACATATTATTTTTGGTTGTTAAAACACCCCCTTTTTATTCCATAATATTCACTTGTCATAAATATGAAATACTACTGAAATATTAATGTCATTTGTATGTCATAAATAAAGGGCATCTTACTGATGGGAATTTGTTGCCAGAGCCATGCTATAAAATATATCTCTGGATCAGCATGTTAACTTCGTGTATTAATTATGATGATTTTATTGCACGGGAAGCGTAGCTATGACCACAGTGGTTTTGAATGTAAAAATTGACGCCGAGTTAAAAGAGAAGCTGCGTCATTATGCGGAAGTGAATAACGAGAACCTTGGTACAGCAACGGAAAAGCTGCTGCAGCTGGCTTTTCAGCTGGAGGAGTCAGCAGGTGAGGCGGGGGTGACGGAAGAGGACATTGACAGCCAGCATACCGAAGAGGAAGCGACCCCATTAACCCCTAAAGAAATCAAAGCATTAAGAAAACTTCTGAAGAAGAAAAAATGAAACAACAATTCTCTACGGCCAGCAACTATAGCGAAGCTTGCGATATGTTGCGCTCAGGATACGTAAAACACGTGCGCCTGAACTGGAATATCGGTAGTGATGAGTTTTTTCGCATTGCCTCCGACTGGTGTGACACCGGCGCAAAAATAAAAAAAGATGAAGATGGCTTTATTATTTCCCTGAAAGGGTTTCCTATTCCGCGCCAGCATTAATGAAATTGCCTTTTTTCTGTCACCGGGTTGCCATAACCAGAGGGCAGGATAGGCAGGCAATTTTATAAAAACATCTCATATACCTCATGGATGATGGTCATTTGACGGGCTGAAGCCAGCCCGTCGATATTTTCTTATATTATTTTCCGCAAACGCGTATTTTCCTTCTGCTCTGCAATGCTTTGCCACAGCGGTTGTAGCGTGGAGAAGGCCTGGCGCAATGCTTCGTCTGGCAGTGTAAATGGCAGACGCAAATAGCGATCAAAGGCTCCCTCAAGACCAAAACGTGTACCGGTGCCGATATGGATACCCTGACTTTCCGCGCGCGCAGAGAACAGCGTGGCCAGCATGTCAGGGAGCTCCACCCAAAAAGAGAGGCCACCTTCCGGCGGTGAAAATCGCCAGCGGGGAAAATACTCCGCCATTAGCGTTTCGCACATGTCCCGGCGCGCCTTCAGCATTTCCCGCCGCGGCGGCAGCAGCGTGGCGGCATTGGCCAGCAGCCAGCTGCAGGCCAGTTGCTCCAGCAACGGCGTACCTAAATCCAGGGAATCGCGAGCCTGAATAAGGGAGGCGATGGTTCGCGCACTGGCGCGGATCCAGCCGATGCGTAGTCCTCCCCAGAAACTTTTCCCGGCTGAACCAATGGTGATCACCGCGGCATCGGGATTAAAGCAGGCCAGCGGCGGGGGCGGTGGCGCGTTATACCAGAGATCAACCATGGTCTCGTCGATCACCAGCGTCGTCCGCGTTCTGGCGGCGATGTCCGCGACCCGTTGGCGGGTGGGAGCATCCATACAGCGCCCGGTGGGATTGTGAAAATCCGGCATCAGCCACGCCAGACGCGGTGCGGTCTGCGCAATAGTCGCCGCGAGTCCATCACAGTCCCATCCCTGCTGCGGAAGCGCAACGCCGACCGGGCGGCAGGAGGCGCCCTGAATGGCGCTAATCGCCATCGGATAGGTGGGGGCGTCAATGACCACCCGGTCACCCGGGCCGGTAAACAGGCGCAGGATCAAGGCGAAGGCGCTAAGGGCGCCGTTGACCACCATCACCTCATCGGGTCGCGTCGGCAGGCCGCGTTCGCTGTAGCGCCGGGCAATGGCCTCCCGTAGCACCGGCAATCCATGCTGATCGTAGCCAGTTTGCGTCAGGTAGGGGGGCAGCAGCGTCATGGCATGCTGGAAGGCCTGATGGACTTCCGGTCCGGCGCTGAGGGCGGCGGTAGAGAGATTCAGCGTGGAGGGGATGCCTGAGGGCGGCGGCAGGTCGGCGGGGCGCTCTGGCAAGACAATGCGCGAACCGCTTCCCTGACGGCTGTAGAGAAAACCTTCCTCCCGCAGCTGACCGAGCGCGCTGGCGATGGTCGTCCGGCTGACGTTCAGCGCCGTCGCCAGCTCGCGCTCGCCGGGCAGGCGCGTTTGCAGCGTCAGGCGACCGTCGAGGATCAGCAGGCGGAGCGCTTCCGCCAGCTGACGCCATAGCGGCGTGCGTGAAGTTGACTCCTGCCAGTTGCCGAGCAGGCGTACCAGCGATTGCGTTCCAAAGCGTCGGGTTGACATAGCGATCCACTTTTCCAAAACTGGCCATTAATTATCAGTCCATTTTTGCTGATGATGAGGGCATTCGCAATGATGTAGAGGAAAAAATATGCTTCGTCGCCTGCTGCAGTTATATATTGGTCTGGTGCTTTATGGGGTATCCACGGCGCTCTTCGTGCATGCCAATCTTGGCGCCGATCCGTGGGATGTTTTCCATCTCGGGGTGGCTAAACAGCTGGGTATCAGTTTCGGTACGGTGATTATCCTGACCGGCGCGGCGGTGCTGCTGCTGTGGATCCCGATCCGGCAAATGCCGGGGCTCGGCACGGTGAGCAACGTCATCGTGCTGGGGCTGGCGGCGGATGCCACGCTGGCCGTCCTGCCGCCGCTGGAGTCGCTGGTGGCCCGCAGTGTGCTGCTGGTGGGGGCGATTGTGCTGAACGCTATCGCCACCGGGATGTATATCGGCGCGGGCTTTGGCCCCGGGCCGCGGGATGGCCTGATGACTGGCCTGCACGCTCGTACCGGCTGGTCTTTGCGTGGCATCCGGACGGCTATTGAGCTGACTGTGCTGGTGATTGGCTGGCTGCTGGGCGGTAAGTTTGGCGTCGGCACCGTGATTTACGCGCTGTCGATTGGGCCGCTGATCCAGCTGTGCCTGCCGTGGTTTCGCCAGCCCGTCAGCCGCAAAGCGGTCAGCACTCCGCAGGAGATAGTTTCCTGAATTAACGACTCGCCCTCTGCGTCGTAAAGAGGGCGAGCCGCCGCTTACAGGCCGCTCAGGCCGTGAAGCATCATGTAGATCCCCACCACGATAATCAGTAAACCTGAGAACCAGGGCGCCTTGCGCGAGACATCGTTAAGCCAGGGCCAGCGGCGGGTGGCCTGTTTAAGACTCAACGCGGCGATGGCTCCGGATGCCACCAGTGTCAGCGCCAGACCAACGCTAAAACCCAGCACCAGCGTGGCGCCAAGGGAGAATTTCTTCAGCTGTAAACAAATAAGCAGCACGGTAATGGACGCCGGGCAGGGGATCAGCCCGCCGGTCAGGCCAAACAGCACGATCTGCCCGGTTGTCACCTGGCGACCATCAAAGCGCCGGTTGATCTCCAGCGCATGAGCTCGCTGGTGCGCGTCCTGCCACTCCGCCACCACCAGCGGCGCAGCGGATGAGGGCGTATGGTGATGGTCATGGTGGTGCTCATGTTCGTGGTGGTGCTCATGTTCGTGGTGATGCTCATGTTCATGGTGGTGATCATGATGCGTGTAGGGCTGCGATTCTCGCCAGGTGCGCCAGAGCATCCAGCAGGCAATCAGTACAATCGCTATCCCCGAGAACAGTTGAAACCAGGGCTCTGACGTCTGCGCGTTCCAGCCGCGGCCAAACCACAGGCCGGCCATGGCGATCAGCCAGACCACTGCCGTATGCGAAACCGTCGCCGCCAGCCCCAGCAGTACCGCCTGCTTTAAGGTTCCCCGCACCGCCACGATAAAGGCGGCCATCATGGTTTTTGAGTGCCCGGGTTCAAGGCCATGCAGCGCGCCGAGCAGTATTGCGCTGGGTATAAACAGCCAGGCATTGCCCTGCTGCAGAAGGGAAGTGAAATCGTTCATATCGGGATCCTTGCCAAAAGTGCGTTTATCCTACTCCCCCCCAGTAGTAAAATACTACCCCCCAGTAGAAAAAGCGGCGGGCAAAAAGGATCATGCTATGCTGGCAGGCGTTGCCGGCGACGAGGGCCGGGCAATGACGGACAGAATGAAACGGTGGATCGTGCAATGTCACATACAGTTCGACACAAGAAGATGTTACTGACCCGGCTGAAGAAAATTCAGGGGCAGAGTTCCGCGTTAGAGAAAATGCTTAATCGCGAGCATGAGTGCGCTGAGGTGCTACAGCAGCTGGCGGCGATCCGCGGCGCGGTCAACGGCATGATGCTGCAGGTTATTCAGGGGCATCTGACGGACCATGTGGTGAAAGAGCCAGACGAGACGCAGCGTGAAGCGGATCTGGAAACGGTGATGCAGGTCATTAAATCCTATCTGAAGTAGCGCCTGGCAGCGGGCGGCCAAGAGGCCGCTCCGGCTGGCGTTCTGCTCAACGCTCCTGTCGCTTAATGGGCATGCAGGTTATTTTCCGCCCACAGAATGAACTTCTCTTTCGGCAGCGCCTTGCTGTACAGCCACCCCTGGGCGTACTGGACGCCATGCTGTCGCAGCCAGTCGCGCTGGCTTTCAGTTTCCACCCCTTCGGCGACGGTGGCCAGATTGAGCGCCTTAGCCATTTCAATAATGTGCGGCGTCAGTGGCCGGTATTCGAGAGTATCGACAAAGGATTTATCGATTTTCAGCGTGTCGACGTCCAGCTTCTGCAGATAGCTGAGGCTGGAGTAGCCGGTGCCAAAATCGTCAATCGAGATGCGGTGCCCGGCCTGGCGGTAGTGAGCGATCACCGGCATGGTGGTCTCCGGGTCGACAAACCCGCGCTCGGTAATTTCAAGAATGATCTGTTCGGCGGCGATCCCCCAGTGCTGCAGCTGATCGTGTAACAACGTCGGAAGGGTGGGCGAGCGTAAATCATCTACCGACAGGTTGATGGAGATGTGCACTTCCGGCCGCTGCCGCAGCCAGGGGCCCAGGTCGGTAAATATTTTCCTGACGATATCTTCCGTCAACTGCGTAATCAGCCCGGTCTGCTCGGCCAGGGGAATAAAAATATCCGGTGATAAAAAGGTGCCGTCGGGTTGCTGCCAGCGCGCCAGCGCCTCGGCCCCGGCGATTTTCCCATCCTGCAACGAGATTATCGGCTGATAGTAAACCTGAATCGCTTCAGAGTTGAGTGCGTCCAGCATGCTGTTACGCGGTGAGCGCAGGTGCCTCAGCAGGCGCAGCAGCAGCCAGGTGGCAAGCAGGCTGGTGAAGATGCCGACAGGGAGCCAAAAGATCAGCTGTTGTCGAATGCGCTGCTGCAGCGGCAGCGTCGACGACCAGGTCACGATGCCGGAGCCTAGCTCGGGAATGCGCTGGATCCGATAGACCGTGTTATCCAGCGTCAGCATATTAACATGCGGATCTTTAATGCGTTGCCAGACCGTGTCCGGCAGCGGTTGGCTGCTGATCACCATTTTCAGGTGGTCCAAACCAAACAGCATGGTATGGATCTTCTCCTCGCTGGCAGGAACCACATCGATAAAAGAGATGGGATCGATCATTACCATATGCTGTTGACTGCCCATGGCCGTCATCTGGTGATCGAGGCCGAGATCGTTAATCGAGGTCAGCCAGGTGCGATAGCCGTCGGCGGCAATGTGATCCGGCGGGGGAAAAGTGACCGCGACGCTATGATCTTCCAGCGAGGAACATTGCGGCACGGAATCACGCAGCCAGAGCACTTCCTGCACGTAGCGATGGGTATAGGCGATGCGACGGAGCGTGAGCAGATGCTCAGGGCTACAGGAGGCGGCAGTGTGTGAGTCGGCCTCGCGCAGCGCTTCCCGCGCCTGATCGGCGACCTGCAGCGTGCGGACGACGATACGATTGGAATAATCATCCAGTTCACGATAGAACTGCATTTTGGCCTGTCGCGCTGCCTGCCAGATGCTGAGTGAGATGGGCAGGATGATGGCCAGTATCAGCACCCCTGTAAACAGCGCCACCAGATGCCGGGTCCTCATGCCTGTGTCCTTATCGTTCGCCGGGTGTCATCAGTATATGCGAAAGATAAACCGGGCGCAGCGAGAGAAGTGACCCGAGGTCGCGAAAAAACCGGCATCGCGAGAGGCTGCGATGCCGGGAGAGAAGGATGATTCCGATGCAGCAGAATAAAAAATGAGGGTGTGAATGCCGGGCAGGGTGTGTTCCGGCATTCAGTCGCAGCATACGCTGCGCAGATGACAGCAATATGTTAGCTAGTGCGCATCCGGAGCCGGGATATCGGCGCTGATACGCAGGTCGTTCTCATCAAATACCATGCAGAAGCGCTCATCGAAGGCCAGATTTATTTTCTGCCACGGGCGGAAATGGACGTCGCCTGGCAGCAGGACCTTGACGTTATCGTGGCCGTAACACTGGCCGAACAGATAGGTATTGTTACCCAGACGCTCCACCACTTCACATTGAAACTCCACCACGGTACCGGTAGTGACGTCGGGCGTGAGATGCTCTGGCCGGATCCCCAGCGTCACCGCGGCGCCGGGCTTCAGCGGCTGGGTAGCGATATTGAGGGCCAACTGATGGTCCTGCGCGAGGGTGACCGTTAAGCGTTCCGGCTGCCAGTCGCTGACGATGGCCGGCAAAAAGTTCATCTTCGGCGAGCCGATAAAGCCGGCGACGAATTTGTTGACCGGATTGTAATACAGCGCCATCGGCGAACCCATTTGTTCGACCTTCCCGTAGTTCATGACCACGATTTTATCGGCCAGCGTCATCGCCTCTACCTGATCGTGCGTGACATACACCATGGTGGTCTTCAGCTCCTGGTGCAGACGGGCAATATGCAGGCGCATATCGACGCGCAGCTCCGCATCGAGGTTAGAGAGCGGCTCATCGAACATAAACACCCGGGGATTCCGTACGATCGCGCGGCCAATAGCTACGCGCTGCCGCTGGCCGCCGGAGAGCTGCTTCGGTTTACGATCCAGCAGGTGCGAGAGCTGCAGCGTTTTGGCTACCATTTCCACCTGGCGGCGGATCTCCACTTTCGGTACTTTGTTAACCTTCAGCCCGTAGCCCATGTTCTCTGCCACCGTCATGTGCGGATAGAGCGCATAGGACTGGAAGACCATCGCCACGCCGCGGCGGGCGGGCACCACATCATTCATGACCTCATCGCCGATCAGCACTTCACCCTCGCTGACCTCTTCCAGACCGGCAATCATGCGCAGCAGCGTCGATTTTCCACAGCCGGAAGGACCGACGAAAACGGCAAACTCGCCATCTTCAATATCGAGATTGACCTGGTGCAGCGTCACCGTGCTGCCGAACCTTTTGGTGACATTCCTCAGTCGTATATTGGACATCCACATTCCCCGAAGTGAGTAGCTGTTGTTTGCCGTTGCTTTGTCGCTGTGTGTAGCATGAATTGTATTACGTGTAACAAATCAGCGTGGCGATGTTCAACAGCAGTAAAATCATGCCCTGACTATAACTTCCGCAGTTTTAGCGCCATACAGCGGCGTTTCATTTCTGCAAGGATGATCACACAACTGGCAACTTATGGTAGTTTTGTCAGCAATCTACGGGTAGCGTATAACAAAAGAGAGCTGGAACCTTTTTCTCATATAACTCGGCAGTTTGAAGTGATTTATTTTTCTGACTGGCAGAGATAAGTCCAATAAAAACCATTAAATTGTTATACCTTCACATGAGGTTGATAATGAAAAAGAACACGCTTGCTGCACTGATCCTTACCACCCTGGCGGCGGGGCAACTCACCAGCCTGCAGGCGCACGCCGCCGGGCAGCTCAACGTCTGGGAAGACATTAAAAAATCCGCCGGCATCAAAACCGCGGTTAGCGATTTTGAAAAGCAGTACAACGTGAAGGTTAATCTCCAGGAGATGCCTTATGCCCAGCAGCTGGAAAAACTGCGCCTCGACGGCCCGGCGGGCATTGGGCCGGACGTGCTGGTGATCCCGAATGACCAGCTCGGCGGCGCCGTGGTTCAGGGACTTCTCTCGCCGCTCAGCGTCGATCAGGCGAAACAGGATGCCTTTACGCCAGCCTCCATCAATGCCTTCCGCATGGATAACGCGTTGTACGGGATCCCGAAGGCGGTGGAAACCCTGGTGCTTATCTACAACAAAGACCTGATCGACAAGCCGCTGGACAGCCTGCAGGCCTGGCTGGATTACTCGAAAACCCAGCGCGAGCAGAACAAATACGGCCTGCTCGCCAAGTTTGACCAGATCTATTACAGCTGGGGGGCGATTGGCCCGATGGGCGGTTATATCTTTGCTAAAAACGACAGCGGCGGCTTTAACCCGCAGCAGGTGGGTCTCAATACCCCTGGCGCCGTGGAAGCCGTCACCTTCCTGAAAAAATTCTATGCCGAGAAGGTCTTTCCGGCGGGGATCCTCGGCGATAACGGGCTGAATGCCATCGACTCGCTGTTTACCGAGAAAAAAGCGGCGGCGGTGATCAACGGCCCCTGGGCCTTCCAGCCGTATGAAGCCGCTGGCATTAACTATGGCGTGGCGCCGCTGCCGACCCTGCCGGACGGCAAGCCGATGAGCTCCTTCCTGGGCGTCAAAGGCTATGTGGTATCGACCTGGAGTAAAGACAAAGCGCTGGCGCAACAGTTTATCGAGTTCATCAACCAGCCGCAGTATGTGAAAGACCGCTATGTCGCCACCGGCGAAATTCCGCCGCTGAAGGCGATGATTGACGATCCGGTGATTAAAAACGACCAAAAGGCCAGCGCCGTTGCCATCCAGTCGGCGCGGGCGGTGGCGATGCCGGGCATTCCGGAGATGGGGGAAGTGTGGGGGCCGGCCAACGCCGCGCTTGAACTGAGCCTCACCGGTAAGCAGGCGCCGCAGGCCGCACTCGATAATGCGGTGAAACAGATCACGATGCAGATCGAAGCAATGCAGGCCAGCAATCAGTAATTCACCGTTACGTGAAGTCACCGAGCGGGAGGGGGACCTCCCGTTTGTAGAAGGAGTTGAGTGTGAGCATCCATTCCAGCGAAAATTTTAGCGACGCGCGCGGGCCCGGGCGCCATGCGTGGTGCGGCCTGCTGCTGGCAATCGTGCCGGGTTTCGGTCAGTTTTATCATCGCCAGTGGCTGAAAGGGCTGGTCTTCCTGGTGCTGCTGAGCAGCTTTCTGGGCATTTTTTATGATTTCCTGCGCGAGGGGCTGTGGGGGTTATATACCTTGGGCGAAGAGGTGCCCCGGGATAACTCTATCTTCTTGCTAGCGGAGGGGATTATCAGCGTGCTGATTGTCGCCTTCGGCGTGCTGATCTATTTTCTCTCGCTGCGGGATGCGTGGCTGAACGGCAAAAAACGCGATGAGGGGATCGCCCTGAACAGCGTGCGTAAGCAGTACCAGATGCTGCTGAGCGACGGATTTCCGTATCTGATGATCACCCCGGGCTTTATTCTGCTGGTGTTTGTGGTGATCTTTCCGATTCTGTTCGGTTTCGCCATCGCCTTTACCAACTACAACCTGTACCACACGCCGCCGGCGAAGCTGGTGGACTGGGTGGGCCTGAAAAACTTCGTCAATATTTTCACCCTCTCCATTTGGCGCTCCACATTCCTGGATGTGCTGCAGTGGACCGTGGTGTGGACGCTGCTGGCGACCACCCTGCAGTGTACGGTGGGCGTGCTGCTGGCGATTCTGGTGAACCAAAAAGATCTGCGCTTTAAGCCGCTGATCCGCACCATCTTTATTTTGCCGTGGGCGGTGCCGGGGTTTGTCACCATCCTCGTCTTTGCCGGGATGTTTAACGATTCATTCGGGGTCATCAACAACGCGATCCTGTCGTTCTTCGGCATCAGCCCGAAGGCATGGTTGACCGATCCGTTCTGGACTAAAACGGCGCTGATCATGATGCAGACCTGGCTTGGCTTC
Organism: Klebsiella sp. K-Nf6; assembly: GCF_002806655.1. Taxonomy (NCBI): domain Bacteria; kingdom Pseudomonadati; phylum Pseudomonadota; class Gammaproteobacteria; order Enterobacterales; family Enterobacteriaceae; genus Klebsiella; species Klebsiella sp. K-Nf6. Next base: position 195,839 of record NZ_PIBN01000007.1, read on the forward strand.
CCGTTTGTCTTTGCCATGACCACCGGCGTGCTGCAGGCGATCCCGGACGATCTGTATGAAGCGGCGACGATGGACGGCGCCAGCGCCTTTACTCGTCTGCGCACCATCACCCTGCCGCTGGTGCTGTACGCGATCGCGCCGATCATTATCACCCAGTACACCTTCAACTTTAATAACTTCAACATCATTTATCTGTTTAACAACGGCGGTCCTGCGGTGGCGGGCTCCAACGCCGGTGGGACGGATATTCTGGTGTCGTGGATCTATAAGCTGACGATGTCCTCGTCGCAGTACGCCATCGCGGCGACCATCACGATCCTGCTGTCGATCTTCGTCGTCGGCCTGGCGCTGTGGCAGTTCCGCGCCACCAAATCCTTCAAAAATGACGATATGGCGTAAGGGAAGCAACATGGCTCAATCACCCAGTATTAAACGCGAAAAGTGGATCCGACTCTCTCTTACCTGGCTGGTGGTTATTCTGGTCTCGGTGGTGATTATCTATCCGCTGGTCTGGACGGTCGGGGCGTCGCTGAACGCCGGCAATAGCCTGCTCAGTACCTCGATCATTCCGGAAAACCTGTCGTTCCAGCACTATGCCGATCTGTTCAATGGCAATGTGAATTACCTCACCTGGTACTGGAACTCGATGAAAATCAGCTTCCTGACCATGGTGCTGACCCTGATTAGCGTCAGCTTTACCGCTTACGCCTTCTCCCGCTTCCGCTTTAAAGGGCGGCAGAACGGGCTGATGCTGTTCCTGCTGCTGCAGATGATCCCGCAGTTTTCCGCGCTGATTGCGATCTTTGTGCTGTCGCAACTGCTGGGCTTGATTAACAGCCATCTGGCGCTGGTGCTGATCTACGTCGGGGGGATGATCCCGATGAATACCTGGCTGATGAAGGGGTATCTCGACGCGATCCCCAAAGATCTGGATGAGTCCGCCCGCATGGATGGCGCCAGCAGCTTTCGCATCTTTATCGAGATCATCATGCCGTTGTCGAGGCCTATCCTCGCGGTGGTGGCGCTATTCTCTTTCACCGGTCCGCTGGGGGATTTCATTCTCTCCAGCACCATCCTGCGTACCCCGGATAAATACACGCTGCCTATTGGTCTGTATAACCTGGTGGCACAAAAAATGGGTGCCAGCTACACCACCTACGCGGCGGGGGCGGTGCTGATTGCCGTACCGGTGGCGATCCTCTACCTGGCGTTACAAAAATACTTTGTCTCCGGCCTGACCTCGGGCAGTACTAAAGGATAAGCACATGAAAAGATTCACACCCGCATGGCTTGCGGTTTGTCTGGCATGCAGTTTCTCCACCCCTTCTCTGGCCGCGGACGCGCTTGAAACCCGCGCGTTTCAGGGCATGCCGGCGGACTTTATCAAAGGCGCGGATATCTCCACGCTGCTGGATGCCGAAAAGCACGGGGCGACGTTCTACGACCAGAATAATCAGCGCAAGGATCCGATCTCGATTCTGAAAGAGAACGGCGTCAACTATGTTCGCCTCCGTCTGTGGGTGGATCCGAAATCGGCAAGCGGCGAGGGCTATGGCGGCGGAAATAACGACCTGGCCACCACCCTGGCCCTCGCGAAACGGGCGAAAGCCCAGGGGATGAAGCTGCTGCTCGATTTTCATTACAGCGATTTCTGGACCGATCCCGGCAAGCAGTTCAAACCGAAAGCCTGGGAAAAGATGGATTATCCGCAGCTGAAAATGGCGATTCATGACTATACCCGCGATACCATTGCCCGCTTTAAGCAGGCGGGCGTCCTGCCGGATATGGTGCAGATCGGCAACGAAATCAACGGCGGCATCCTGTGGCCGGAAGGGAAAAGCTGGGGGCAGGGCGGCGGAGAATTCGACCGGCTGGCCGGGTTGCTGAACGCGGCTATTGATGGCCTGAAGGAGAACCTGCACAACGGCGAGCAGGTGAAAATCATGCTGCATCTGGCCGAAGGGACCAAGAACGATACCTTCCGCTGGTGGTTTGATGAGATTGACAAGCGCCATGTACCGTATGACGTGATTGGTCTGTCGATGTACACCTACTGGAATGGCCCGATCAGCGCCCTGAAGGCTAACATGGATGACATCAGCAAACGCTATAACAAAGACGTCATCGTCGTCGAGGCGGCCTATGCCTATACCCTGGCCAACTGCGACAACGCGGAAAATAGTTTCCAGGCGAAAGAGGAAAAGGACGGGGGGTATCCCGCCACCGTGCAGGGGCAATATCATTATATTCACGATCTGATGCAGGCCGTCATAGATGTTCCCAACCAGCGCGGCAAAGGTATTTTTTACTGGGAGCCCACGTGGATTGCCGTACCGGGAAATACCTGGGCCACCCCAGCGGGGATGAAATATATCCATGACGAGTGGAAAGAAGGCAATGCACGTGAAAATCAGGCGCTATTTGATTGCCAGGGAAAAGTATTGCCGTCGGTAAAAGTTTTTAATTAATTTTTTGTCGTCTTTTTCAGGAAGTTTATTATGAATAAATTTGCACCTTTACATCCGAAGGTTAGTACGCTGCTGCATGGCGCGGATTATAATCCGGAGCAATGGGAGAGTGACCCCGATATTATTGATAAAGACATTGCCATGATGCAGCAGGCAAAATGCAATGTGATGTCGGTGGGAATATTTAGCTGGGCGAAACTGGAGCCACGCGAAGGGGTATTTGATTTCGCTTGGCTGGATACTATCCTCGATAAACTGTATGCCGCCGGCATTCATGTTTTTCTGGCCACACCGAGCGGCGCGCGTCCGGCGTGGATGTCTCAGCGCTATCCGCAGGTTCTGCGGGTGGGGCGCGATCGGGTGCCGGCCCTGCACGGCGGCCGTCACAACCACTGTATGTCGTCACCGGTCTATCGCGAGAAGACCTTGAAAATCAATACCCTGCTGGCGGAGCGTTATTCCGCGCACCCGGCGGTGCTGGGCTGGCATATTTCCAACGAATATGGCGGTGAATGCCATTGCGATCTCTGCCAGAACCGTTTTCGCGACTGGCTGAAGGCGCGTTACCAGACCCTGGAGAACCTCAACCAGGCCTGGTGGAGCACCTTCTGGAGTCATACCTATACCGACTGGTCGCAGATTGAATCGCCTGCGCCACAGGGCGAGGTGTCAATCCACGGTCTCAATCTTGACTGGCATCGCTTTAACACCGCTCAGGTGACCGACTTCTGCCGCCATGAAATTGCCCCGCTGAAGGCGGCGAACGCCTCCCTGCCGGTGACCACCAACTTTATGGAGTATTTCTACGATTACGACTACTGGCAGCTGGCAGAGGCGCTGGACTTTATCTCGTGGGACAGCTATCCGATGTGGCACCGCGATAAAGACGAAACCGCACTGGCCTGCTACACCGCGATGTATCACGACATGATGCGCAGTCTGAAGGGCGGCAAACCGTTTGTGCTGATGGAGTCCACACCGGGCGCCACCAACTGGCAGCCGACCAGCAAACTGAAGAAGCCGGGAATGCATATTCTCTCCTCGCTGCAGGCGGTGGCGCATGGCGCCGACTCGGTGCAGTATTTCCAGTGGCGGAAAAGTCGCGGTTCGGTTGAGAAATTTCACGGCGCGGTGATTGACCACGTCGGGCACATCGATACCCGCATTGGCCGTGAAGTCAGCCAGCTCGGTGAGATACTGAGCAAGCTGCCGGAGGTCCGGGGCTGTCGCACCGAGGCGAAAGTAGCGATTATCTTCGACCAACAAAACCGCTGGGCGCTTGATGACGCCCAGGGGCCGCGCAATCTGGGTATGGAGTATGAGAAGACGGTCAACGAACACTACCGTCCGTTCTGGGAACAGGGCATTGCCGTCGATGTGATTGACGCTGATGTCGATTTAACGCCATACCGGTTAGTGATTGCCCCGATGTTATATATGGTGCGCGACGGCTTTGCCGCGCGGGCAGAGGCGTTTGTCGCCAGCGGCGGCCACCTGGTGACCACCTACTGGACCGGCATCGTCAATGAGTCCGATCTCTGCTATCTCGGCGGCTTCCCGGGCCCGCTGCGCAATCTGCTGGGGATCTGGGCGGAAGAGATCGACTGTCTGAATGACGGCGAGTTTAATCTGGTGCAGGGGCTTGCCGGGAATCAGTGCGGTCTGCAGGGTCCCTATCAGGTGCGCCATCTCTGTGAACTAATCCATACCGAGAGCGCTCAGACGCTGGCCACCTACCGGGATGATTTCTATGCCGGACGGCCGGCGGTGACGGTGAACGATTTCGGGAACGGTAAAGCCTGGCATGTCGCCTCCCGCAACGATTTAGCCTTCCAGCGCGACTTCTTTGCCGCCCTGAGCAGGGAGCTGGCTCTGCCGCGGGCGATAGCGGCGGATTTACCACCCGGCGTGGTGGCTACCGCGCGCACCGACGGTGAGAGCACGTTTGTCTTCCTGCAGAACTACAGCGCGCAAAGTCATACCCTGACTCTACCGCCTGGGTATCGGGATTGCCTGACCGACGCGGCGATGTCGGACCCGCTGACCCTGACAGCATGGGATTGCCGTATTCTTCGTCGTCACGCCTAATCCTTTTTTCTCCACGCCTGCTCTGCTGAGCAGGCTTTTTTTTATCTTAAACCTGGAGTTTATGATGGTGAGTTTAAAATCTTTCCTGCACTATTTCTCCCCTGCGCGTCCGGCACAGCCATTAAGCGAGGCGGAAAAACAGCAAATCGAGGCGCTTATTCAGGCCTTTGGTGGCGAAGCGAATATTACGCAAGTGGATGCCTGTATTACTCGTCTGCGGGTGACGGTTCGTCATCTTGCGGCCGTGGATACTGACGCATTACAGCAGCAGGGAGCGCTGGGCGTCATTATTCTCGGTCAGCAGGTTCATGCTATTTTCGGTAAGCAGTCCGATGCGCTGCGTCAATTGCTGGATGAGCATTTTGCCACCCGGAAATAAATAAAACGGGATAACCTGAAAACAGGTTATCCCGAAAATAAGACAAAGATAGCAGTGGCAATAATGATTACCGGAGGGGTAATTAACGACCTTACAGTTGGAGATAAAAATAATGTACTTGTCTTACCGGCGTGATATTACCACCAGGCCTCAACCTGCACACCGAAATTCCAGGTATTATTTGCCGTCTGGTCTTCAAACGGTTTACCATCTTCGGAATCATTCAGGTATGAAGCAAAAATGCGTAATTCCGGGCGTGACATAAAGTCCGGCCCGTCCGCGAGGCCCAGCGCAATGGTATATTTCTCACCGGCCTGTTTGTAGCTGGTGCCATTGTTATAGCTGTCTTTCTGGTAGAAACCGCCGACTTCGCCAATCAGGCGGACGTAGTCGGTGAACTGATACTGCCCGCGGGCAACCAGCGACAGCATCCGCGTTTTGTCGGTGTAGTCGGTAATGTCATCCGCCGAGCCCCAGGTCAGGACGTGGTTGATGGAGAACTTTTCGGTAATCGGGATCAGGCCGGTGTTAATCACGCGATAGCCGGTGGCATCGTTCACGTAGTTCCACATATCGTACCAGCCGCCGCCCTGGGAGACCATGTTCTGCGCCAGCCCTTTGTTGGCATACTGCAGCACGGTTTTGTTATAGCCGCCCAGCATATCCTGACTGATTTCACCGGTCAGCATCACGCCATTATCGGCATCGTACAGCCCGCCGTAGCTGTCCTGTTTTTTGGTGGTGTTCGGCATGGCATAGTCGATGCCGAATTCGGTCCACGAACCCGACCACGGCTTCCAGCCTGCGTAGCGTAAATCGATATAGTTAATATTGACGTTGCTGTCGCCATCGACGCGATAGTCGACGTCGTTGGCATCGCCGCGGATCCAGGCCAGCGAGACGGCGCCCGGGCCAAGGGTGTAGTTTTCCACCCCGGCTCCTGAGCCGGAAATATTCCAGTATTTAGTATCGATGATGTGCAGATCGTGACGCTGATAGTAACGTTTTCCGCCCCAGATCACCGCATTCGGATCGCCCGGGATCAGCCCTTTGATCTGCAGGTTCAGCTGACGTAAGCCGAACTGCGCATCATCATTCAGCGTGGTTTCATTATCGTTAGAGCCGTCGGACACCATGCTGACCATGCTGTCGAGATAGAAGCTGACGTCATCTTTCTTGTAGACCTCGGAGCCCAGCTCTAACTCACCATAGGTATCCGATTCGTTACCCAAACGGCCCAGCTTGTTCTTTTGCCATTCCGCTTCGCTACCGTCGCCGGAGACCCCAACCCCGGCGCGCATATAGCCATGGAAATCGATAGTCGGGATCGCGGCGGTAGCCGCAAGCGCGGAAGGGGCGATTAGCGCAGCGGCTAACGCGGCGGAAAGGGCGCGCAGTGTCGTATTCATCTCTATCCTCTTATTGTTTTGTATTACGTTCACATAACTGATGTCATAAAATGCCTAAATGTAACTTCAGGCAAATGAGATATGATTATTGTGTGATTAAGTGCAAATAATCATGCTAGTTTTTGTTGTGATGGGTGAGGTAATTCACAATTAACTGTATTGTGAACGTAATACTTTTTTGGGTATGATTTTGCGATGAAAGGTGGCGGTGAGCGTTTTTTCAAATGGCCCCTGTTACAATCATGGGATAACAACATAAGGAACCGGACCATGAAGTCTAAAAGCGCTACTCTGGAAGACGTCGCACGCCATGCGGGCGTCTCTTACCAGACCGTGTCCAGGGTACTCAACAAATCTGCCAATGTATCCGAAGCGACGCGCCGCAAGGTGGAGAAATCGATAGAGGCCTTACGTTATGTGCCAAACCGGCTGGCGCAGCAGCTGGTAGGGAAGGAGAGCCAGACGGTTGGGCTGGTGACTATTTCGCTGGCCTGGCATGCGCCTTCCCAGGTGGCGGCGGCGGTAAAACGCTATGCCAATCTGGAAGGTTACCAGGTCCTGATTTCGATGATCGATGAGAGCGTCAACCAAAGTATTCAGGATTCCATCAATGAGCTGAAGTCTCAGCGGGTGGATAAAGTCATTATCAACGTGCCGCTGGAGACCGAGCAGGCGCAGAAAATCGCCGCTGACAACGATGATATCGTCTGCCTTTTTCTCGATGTCGATCCTTATAGTTCCGTGTTTAACGTTTCGTTTAACCCGGCAGATGGCACCCGGGCCAGCGTCAAATATCTTTATGAGATGGGGCATCGGGAGATCGCGCTGCTGGCGGGGCCGGACAGCTCTGTATCGGCCAAACTCCGGCTGAAAAGCTGGCTGGAGACCCTGGAGGGCTATGGCCTGAAGCCGGTGACCGTCCTGCACGGCAACTGGGATGCGCAAAGCGGCTATGCCGGTGCGCTGCAGATGCTGCGCGAAACGCCCAATTTCAGCGCCGTGCTGGTGGGGAATGACCAGATGGCGCTGGGGGTGCTCAGCGCCTTCCATCAGCACCAGGTGGCGGTGCCGGGGGAGAAGTCCGTTATTGGCTATGACGATACCTACGAAAGCTCCTTTTTCTATCCGGCGCTGAGTACGGTGTCGCTGGACCTCGATCTGCAGGGGAAAGAGGCGGTGCGGCGGATCCTCGCCAGCACCAGCGGTGCGCCACATACTTCCTCCATCCTGCCGGCGCGTCTGGTGATACGCCATTCCAGCGGCGCCAGAACCGAGCAAGGCAAAGATCTGCAGGCCATCGCGGAACAGCTGCGCGCTATCGCCCATCGTCTGGCCCCCTGAAGCCAAAGGCGGGGAAACTCGCCTTAGGCCCATTACCCTTTATTTGAACATGGTTGATCTTTGTCGTGGAACGGCGTAATTTAAATGTTATGTTATAACATAATTGCGAGGTCATCATGAAAGCCCATATCCATCCCCCCTATCGCACGGTGGTGTTTCACGACACCAGCGTTAATGAGTATTTTAAAGTCGGTTCAACCATCCGCACCGATCGCGTGATTGAACTCGACGGCGAAACTTTTCCCTATGTAACGATCGAGGTCTCCTCGAAATCGCATCCGTACTACACCGGCAAACAAAAAACCTTCGCCAGCGAGGGCAGTGCGGCCCGGTTCCGTCAGCGCTTCGGCGGCTTTATTGATGCGAAAAGGAAGGCATGATGCAAGTCGTTAACTCATTACGCAGCGCCAAGCAGCGCCACCCGGATTGTCAGCTGGTCAAGCGCAAAGGGCGGCTGTACGTTATCTGTAAGAGCAACCCCCGCTTTAAAGCGGTGCAGGGGCGCAAAAAACGTCGTTAACGGAAACTCTCCAGGGTGCGGCGCTGCTGGCCGTCGGCGGTAAAATTGTCGTCGGCCAGCCATTGCCGCATGGCGTTATCCAGCTGCGGCCATTCGCCGTCTATCACCGAAAACCAGTCCGTATCCCGGTTATGTCCTTTGCTCACCAGCGCCTGGCGAAAACGTCCTTCGTACTGAAAACCCAGCCGTCTTGCCGCCCGGCCCGACGGCGTATTGAGACTATTACATTTCCATTCATAGCGACGATAGCCGAGCGTATCAAACACATACTGCATCAACAGCCAGTGCGCTTCGGTGGCCATAGCCGTTCGGCTCAGCAACGGTGAAAAATGCACATGTCCCACCTCTACCACACCGTGGGTGGCGTCGATGCGCATTAACGCCAGCGAGCCAACCGCTTTCCCTTGCCGCTGGTCAACGACGGCAAAATGGATCGGGTCTGCCAGCGTGGCGACCTGCTCCACCCAAGCACTGAATTCTGCAAGGTTGCTCTCAGGCTCCCGCAGCAGCCACGTCCAGCTCCGGGCGTCTGGCGCCAGCTGGTGAGCAGCAAACAGATCGCTGGCATGAGCAAGAGTCAGCGGTTCGAGCCGGCAGCGGCTGCCCTGTAATACCTGCCGTGCTGGCCATGGACGCGGTTGCCAGTCAGGCAACGCGGCGCCGAGCTTCTGTCCAAACTGATTGTATTCACACATTGCGGTTTCCTTAGCGGGGTATTTCAGGCAGCGTACGCGTTCACTGGTTCCATAAAAAGTGCCACAGGAGTATGTTTTTATAGGGCCACGAGGAGGTGAAATGAACATACCGGACGATGGGTTTTTTACGCTGGTGACGCAGGGGATGCGTGACCGAATGGACGAGACCCTGCAGCGGGCCCTTTACCACACATTGCGCCATGCCATCCTGCAGGGAACCCTGGCGGCCAGCTGCCGTTTGCCCGGATCGCGAGTGATTGCCGGACGGCTGCAGCTGTCGCGGAATACGGTCAATGCTGCACTGGAGCAGCTGGCGCTGGAGGGGTACCTGACACGGAGCCGTCAGGGGACGCAGGTGGTACCGCTCGCCGCCTGCCGCGAAGAGGCCGTGAAGGTGCCGCCCGTTGTGCTGCCTGAGCGGCTGCAAGGGCTGCCAGCCGCGATGCGTCGCGACTCTCCGGCGCTGCTGTTTACCCCTGGCATGCCGGCGGTGAACTATTTTCCGTTGCCGCTGTGGCGGCGGCTGATGGATAACGTCTTACGTGACGAGGGCAGCGCGCTGCTGGGCTATGGTGAGGCGGCAGGCGACTCTCTGCTGCGGGAGGCTATCGCTCGCCATCTGGCGCTGTCCCGGGGGATCCGTTGCGATATTCGGCAGATTGTCATTACCGAGGGGGCGCTGGAAGGGGTGAACTTATGCGCTTCGCTGCTGACGGATCCTGGCGACAGCGTGTGGGTGGAAGAGCCGGGTTACCTGGGGGCCAGGAGCAGCTTCCAGCGGGCAGGGCTGCGGGTCAGCGGGATGGCGGTCGATGACGAAGGGATGGGTATCGCCAACGGCGTCGCGGAGCCGCCTCGGCTCATTTTCACCTCTCCTTCACATCAGTATCCCCTCGGGAGCGTCATGAGCGCTGCGCGACGTCTGGCGCTGGTGGAGTATGCCCGCCTGCACGGGGCGTGGATTGTGGAGGATGACTACGACAGCGAGTTTCGCCATAGCGGAGAGCCGATCCCGGCGATGCTGGGAATGGTGCCTGATGCCCCGGTTGTGTATCTCGGTACCTTCAGCAAAACGCTATTTCCGGCGCTGCGTATTGGCTTCATGGTGATGCCGCCCGCGCTGGCGGATGCCGCGCAGGGTGCGATTGGCACGTTGCTGCGTGGGGGACACCGCACTGAACAGCGGGCGCTGGCCAGGTTTATTGAGAAGGGGCACTATGCTCGCCATCTGGCGGCCATGCGTCGCCTGTACCGCAAGCGTCAACAACAGCTGCGTGAGGCACTGGCGCAAGAGATAACCGTGCCATGCGACGTCCATGGCGGGGAAGGGGGGCTCCATCTGACGGTGGCAATGGAAGGGATTGATGACCAGGCGATTGCGCAGCAGGCGCGTCAGTTTCAACTGGCGCCTGCCGCGTTAAGTCATTTCTATCTCGACCCGCAGCGAGCGCGGAGCGGGCTGGTGCTGGGATATGGTAATACTTCTGCTTCCCGCTATCCGTTGGCGCTGCGGACGCTAAATCGTCTTATTGTGCAGCACCGGCGCGGGTCAGTGTAAAGACGTCGTAGAAGGAGAGCTCGCCTTTGGTGGCGACCATCTTTTTGAGCTGCGCCTTCTGCTCGCCATCGACATCCGGCGACTGAAGAATACGCTCGATCAGCTGCCGGGGAACAAAGCGGGTGTTGTACCATTCCCCGTTGTAGCACACGCGAAAGTCGAGGACATCGATATCTTCATAACGATAGCGTGGATAGACGTCAAAGAAGAAAAAAGCGTTGAACAGGATGAACAGCACCACCAGTAACCAGACCGAGTCTACCAGCGTTTCAGAGCGCAACATGACCACCAGCGTCGCCAGAAACGCGGCATACATGGCAACAAACAGCCCCGGATGGTTGCGAATAAAACTGATGCTAAAACGCGGGCGATTATCGCGTTTTTCCTGAACGTTGAGTTCGTCAATGGTGTGAGTCAGCAGGCGTTGTATTTCTGTCATCTTGGTCCCCGAATTCTGCAATGAGCCAACCGCGTGCGCCCGGCGGACCAGGCGTAGCAGGCTCAGCCTGAAGGCTATTTTATGTTGCAATATTCCGAGGCGAAAGTAACAGATCAGTTACAGAAAAGCATAACAGTTACGGATTTGGTACCGGAAGGCGCTTGATGATCTGCGCCGGGTTGCCGCCGACGACAGCACAGGCCGGGACATCTTTGGTCACTACCGCTCCAGATGCAATGACCGCATTATCGCCAATGGTCACCCCGGGATTGATCACCGCCCGGCCGCCAATCCACACATTGTGGCCAATGGTCACCGGTTTGCCATATTCCTGGCCGCTGTTACGCGCCTCAGCATCCAGCGGATGGGTGGCGGTATAAATATGGACACCCGGCGCCAGCATGCAATTATCGCCAATATGAATAGGGCAGACGTCCAGCATCACGCAGTCAAAATTGGCGTAAAACGCGTTGCCGAGAAAGATATTGTAGCCGTAGTCGCAGCGAAAGCTTGGCTCGATATACGCATCGCCGGCGCGACCGAACAGCTCGGCCAGAATATGCTGACGTTCTTCCTGCGCATCCGGGGAGGAATGATTATAACGATGCAATAACTGTCTGGCGCGCAGGCGATCGGCGCGAAGGGTCGGGTCGCCAGATAGATAAAGCTCACCGGCGATCATTTTGCGTTTTTCTTCACTCATGGGTCTTCCTTATACCTGACTTTTAATGGTCGCAGCAGTATAAAAAAGAAACCGGTTACAGGGTTGCTGTTGAATGAATGCTGTGAATCGTGTCACAAAGATACCCTGCAAATGCCGGCGGTTAGCATCCGGTCGGCAAACATTACGTGCGCAGTAATTAGCGGATAAACTTCCAGACTGATGTGGGGATCTTATCGTACAGCTTATTCATAGTCAGTTCAGCCAGACGATGGTCAGCGGCTGAGTAAAATACCGCCAGCTCATTATCAGAAAGTTCATATTTATTTTTTTCAATGACGCGCTCCAGCGTGTCAATTGTCTGGCAACGACGTAAGCGCATCAAATAGTCTGTTTTAGTTAATGGCTTATCAGACATAATTCCACCTTTTGATTGTAATAATTCTAACACGAGAGACTGGCCGGGTTTTCCCGACTGGCGTTGACAAAGCAACGAAATAGCCGATTACCGGATTTTTTCCACTTTTGCAAATCCGCTGAGTTAATGCCGTAGTTACTGAACAAGGTAAAAGTATCGTCCAGATATTCGTCAACCTGGGCGACCAGCTTATTATCCTCAGTGTACTTGATTTTATAATTAAGCGCGAACGTGGCAATGTGCTCGATCAATTCATTTAACTGAAGATTGACAGCCGAAGTCGGGTCGTTGACCCAGCCATGGTTGCTCTCTTCCAGGTTTGCAAGGCAGTCATGATACAGCGTTTCGCAGAGAAAGCGTAGCTGTGCAATATCATGTCTTTTTGGCGAGTATTCGTCCATAACGCATCCCCTTTTGAGTGGTTTAAACGACGACTAACAAACACCGTTGTGGGATGAACACGACTAACCGACCTGACACTAACTGAGTAATCCTGCTGATTTAACTATAATCCACTCTCCAACAGATTTCATCGTGCTATTACGAAAAATTACAATTATCAGAGAGAAATTATCTTAAAAATAGACAAATTAATTTCTTTGGCCCTGGAGCACAACCTGAGAAATAGAGAAGTCTTATCAATCATTGGCTTAAGGCTGGCAGCAGTCGCGTTCAGAAACCGCCGGCCGAGGGCGCTGGTATTAGGATTATTCCTGGTCAATGAGCGTGTAAAGATCATGAGCGCAAGGCAATGTGAAAAATAGCCAGGGCCATATCAATATATATTAAATGCAGCACGAAAAATAAACAATGGCAATATGTGCCCTGCGGCGAGGGACAAAAAAAGGGCCGCGAATGCGGCCCTTTGTTCAGGTGTAACGATTAATGATGCTCAACCTGATGGCTGTGCTCAATATCTTCCGTTTTCTTGCTAAAGCGGCGGCGAACCACCACGAAGAACACCGGCACGAAGAAGATCGCCAGAATCGTCGCCGTCACCATCCCGCCCATTACGCCAGTACCTACGGCGTTCTGTGCGCCGGAGCCGGCACCCGAGCTGATAACCAGCGGCATAACACCGAGGATAAACGCCAGGGAGGTCATCAGGATCGGACGCAGACGCATACGTACTGCTTCAAGCGTCGCCTCAATCAGCCCTTTGCCCTCTTTCTCCATCAGATCTTTGGCGAATTCAACGATCAATATGGCGTTCTTCGCCGACAGGCCGATGGTGGTCAACAGACCCACCTGGAAGTAAACGTCGTTGGTTAAACCGCGGAAGGTGGCGGCTAACAGCGCACCGACCACACCCAACGGGACGACCAGCATGACCGAGAACGGTATCGACCAGCTCTCATACAGCGCCGCCAGACACAAGAAGACGACAATCAGGGAGATGGCGTACAGGGCAGGGGCCTGGTTGCCGGACAGTCGTTCCTGATAAGACATCCCGGTCCAGTCGTAGCCGATACCAGAAGGCAGTTTACCCGCCAGCTCTTCCATCAGGCTCATCGCTTCACCCGTACTCTTGCCTGGCGCTGCCTGGCCGAGAATTTCCAGCGACGGCAGACCGTTGTAGCGTTCCAGACGCGGTGAACCGTATTCCCAGCGCGAGGTAGAGAAGGCGGAGAAGGGCACCATCTGACCATCGCTGCCGCGAACATACCACTTGCCAATGTCTTCCGGCAGCATACGGTATTTCGCTTCAGACATGATGTACACTTTCTTCACGCGGCCACGGTCAATAAAGTCGTTGACATAGCTCCCGCCCCAGGCTGCGCCCAGCGTGGTGTTAATGTCACTGATGGAGACACCCAGCGCCTGGGCTTTTTCCTGATCGATATCGACTTTGAACTGCGGTGTATCTTCCAGACCGTTAGGACGCACGCCGGTTAACACGTCAGGATGCTGCGCCACCATGCCAAACAGCTGATTTCGCGCTTGCGTCAGTTTTTCGTGTCCCAGACCGCCCTGGTCAATGAGCTGGAAGTCAAAGCCGGTCGCGGTACCCAGTTCAACGATAGCTGGCAGGTTAAAGGCGAACACCATCGCATCTTTAATCTGCGAGAAGTAGCCCATCGCCCGGCCGGTGATCGCTTCAACTTTGTTTTCCTCACCCGGACGCTGGCTCCAGTCTTTCAGCGAGACGAACGCGATGCCGGTGTTCTGGCCGCGGCCGGCGAAACCGAAGCCGTTAACCGCAAACACGGATTCCACGTTGTCCTTCTCTTTGGTGAGATAGTAATTCGTCATCTCATCCAGCACTTTCTGCGTACGCTCCTGGGTGGCGCCGGCAGGCAGCTGCGCCATGCTCAGGAATACCCCCTGGTCCTCGTCCGGCAGGAACGAGCTCGGCAGACGGACGAACAGCCACGCCATGCCCACCACGATGATCAGATACAGCACCAGATAACGACCTGTGCTGCGCAGAATGTTGCCTACGCTGTCGGTGTAGTGGTGCGTGCTCTTATCGAACATGCGGTTAAACCAGCCGAAGAAACCGGTGGTCGCGCCATGGCTGCCTTTCTGAATAGGCTTCAGCATCGTGGCGCACAGCGCTGGCGTCAGGATCAACGCCACCAGTACCGACAGCGCCATCGCAGAAACGATGGTGATGGAGAACTGGCGATAGATGGCCCCGGTTGAACCGCCGAAGAACGCCATCGGGATAAATACCGCCGACAGCACCATGGCGATACCGACCAGCGCGCCCTGAATCTGTCCCATCGATTTACGCGTCGCTTCTTTCGGCGGCAGACCCTCTTCCGCCATTACGCGCTCGACGTTCTCGACCACCACGATGGCGTCATCCACCAACAGGCCGATGGCGAGCACCATCCCGAACATCGTCAGGGTGTTTATCGAGAAGCCAAACGCTGCCAACACCGCGAAGGTGCCTAACAGGACTACCGGTACGGCGATGGTCGGGATCAGCGTGGCGCGGAAGTTCTGCAGGAACAGATACATAACCAGGAACACCAGGATGATCGCTTCTACCAGCGTTTTAACCACTTCGTGAATAGAGATTTTCACGAACGGGGTGGTGTCATACGGGTAAACGATTTTCAGGCCCGACGGGAAAAACGGCTCCATCTTCGCCAGTTCAGCGCGAATAGCGTTGGCGGTATCCAGCGCGTTCGCGCCGGTAGCCAGTTTAATACCCAGACCGGATGCCGGCTGGCCGTTAAACTTCGCCACCACGTCATAGCTTTCGCCGCCCAGTTCAATTTTGGCGACATCGCGCAGACGAACCTGGGAACCGTCCTGGTTCACCTTCAGCAGAATGTTGCCAAACTCTTCGGTATTGGTCAGACGGGTTTGCGCGATGATCGAGGCGTTAAGCTGCTGGCCTTTCACCGGCGGCGTACCGCCTAACTGACCCGCGGCCACCTGGGCGTTCTGCGCTTTCAGGGCGCTGATCACGTCCACCGGCGTCAGCTGGAAGTTGTTCAGTTTGTTCGGATCCATCCAGATACGCATCGCGTACTGGGAACCGAACAGCTGAACGTCGCCGACACCGCTGGTACGGCTGATCGGGTCCTTCATGTTGGCCGCCACGTAGTCCGAAATATCGTCCTGGTTCATGGTGCCGTTGGTGTTAATAACGCCGACAACCATCAGGAAGCTGCTGGACGCTTTCTCAACGCTAATCCCTTGCTGCTGTACTTCTTGCGGCAGCAGAGGCGTCGCCAGCGCCAGCTTGTTCTGAACCTGAACCTGGGCAATATCCGGATCGGTACCGGATTCGAAGGTCAGGGTGATGGTCGCCGTACCGGTGGAGTCGCCATTTGAGGACATGTACATCAGGTGGTCGATACCGTTCATATTCTGTTCGATAACCTGAGTCACGGTGTTCTGCACGGTTTCGGCGTCAGCACCGGGGTACATGGCGGTAATGGAAATTGCTGGCGGCGCAATCGTCGGATATTGCGCTACCGGCAATTTGAGGATCGATAATCCCCCAGCCAGCATGATGATGATGGCGATCACCCATGCAAATATGGGGCGATCGATAAAGAAATTAGGCATGTCTTAACGGCTCCTGTTTAAGTTAAGACTTGGTTTGTTCTGATGGCGCGTTGCCTGCGGCTTGCTGTTTATCATCAGAAGCTACTTCCTGCGCTTTTACCTGTACGCCTGGTTTGATTTTTTGCAGGCCAGTGACGATAACGCGATCGCCCGTTTTCAGACCGTCAGTCACCAGCCATTTATCGCCGATCGCCTGAGACGCTGTGACCTGGCGGACTTCAACTTTATCGCCTTCACCGACCACCATGACGCTGGCGTCGCCGCGCGGCGTACGGGTAACGCCTTGTTGCGGTACCAGCAGGGCGTCAGGGTTGACCCCTTCTTCCAGACGCGCACGGACGAACATCCCTGGTAACAGGCTGTGATCCGGGTTCGGGAAAATCGCGCGCAGCGTGATAGAGCCGGTGGTCTGATCGACTGTCACATCCGAGAATTCCAGCGTACCGGACTGCGGATACTTAAGACCGTCATTGGTGACCAGCTCTACTTTCGCTTTGCCATTTTCCTGTTTCAGGCGGCCATCGGCCAGCTCCTGTTTCAGGCGCAGGAAATCATTGCTCGACTGGGTGACGTCAACATAGATCGGATCCAGCTGCTGAACAGTTGCCAGCGCGGTCGACTGACCATTCTGCACCAGCGCCCCTTCGGTCACCGCGGATTTACCAATCCGGCCGCTAATTGGCGAGGTGACTTTGGTGTAGGCCAGATTGATGCGCGCAGTTTCAACGGCAGCTTTCGCCGCGACCACGGCCGCATTGCTTTGCTGCGCCGTTGCGACGGCGGTATCGTAGTCTTGTTGACTAATATATTTGGTGCCTAACAGTTTCTGATAACGCTTGACCGTCAGTTGATCCATGTTTGCCGCCGCCTGGGCTTTTGCCAGGTCGCCTTTGGCGCTGTCATAGTTGGCCTGATAGGTGGCGGGATCGATCTGATACAGGGAGACGCCGGCCTGGATATCGCTACCTTCCACGAAGTTACGTTTTAAAATAATGCCACTGACCTGAGGACGGACTTCCGCAATGCGATAGGCGCTGGTACGGCCTGGCAGTTCGGTGGTTATTTGTAGAGGTGCGGATTTGAGCGTCACAATACCGACTTCCGGCATGTGCTGGGCTCCTTGTTGAGCCGGTTTATCGTCACATCCTGTTAGCGCTAAGCTGCCTGAGAGCATCAGAACGACCGCCAGAGGCGTTAACCCTCTGTTTTTGTTCATATGTAAACCTCGAGTGTCCAATTTCAAAATGTTCAGTGGCTCAAACAACCACAAACCCACTACAGTCTTTCTATTATGGTCATGCTATGGTACATACATTCACAAATGTATGTAAACGTAACCTCTGTAAAGTCATTAACCTATGGCACGAAAAACCAAACAACAGGCACGTGAAACCCGGCAACTGATTCTGGATGTTGCTCTGCGTCTGTTTTCGCAGCAAGGCGTATCATCTACCTCGTTGGCAACAATTGCAAAAGCTGCGGGTGTAACGAGGGGGGCTATCTACTGGCATTTCAAGAATAAATCAGATTTATTCAACGAAATTTGGGAGCTGTCAGACGCCAGTATTAGCGATCTCGAAATTGAGTATCGGGCAAAATTCCCCAACGATCCACTCTCAGTTATCAGGGAGATATTAGTCTATGTTCTTGAAGCGACAGTGACAGAGGAACGTCGACGATTAATGATGGAGATTATCTACCACAAGTGTGAGTTTGTCGGTGAGATGACCGTGGTGCAGCAGGCCCAGCGGCAGCTCTCCCTGGCGAGCTACGAGCGTATCGAGCAGACCTTAAAAGAGTGCATCGCCGCGAAGCTATTGCCCGCCAATTTACTCACCCGGCGGGCGGCCGTGTTAATGCGCAGCTACCTTTCCGGACTGATGGAAAACTGGCTGTTTGACCCTGATTCGTTCGACCTGCATGCGGAAGCGCGAGACTACGTCGCCATCCTGCTGGAGATGTATCAGTTCTGTCCCACGCTACGTGGCCCGGAGAGCCTGACAGCTTAACGTAGCGCGCGGATGAACGTGAATTTTTAGCGCCGTCCGCCGCTATTCGCCAGCGCTGAGAAGTGCTATTCTGCGCGCTTGCGACGACCCCCGGTATTCTCCGGCATTTGCAATCATTCATATTACTATGCTGCACACGATCTCCAGGCAACGCGCCACGTTTATCTTTTTCATTACGCTGCTCTGCTTTATTGGCCTTTTCAGCCCAGTCCAGGGCCGCGCCGCGGACCTCCCCGACCGGGCAGAGGTGCAGAGCCAGCTCAATACGTTAAACAAGCAAAAAGAACTGACTCCGCAGGACAAACTGGTCCAGCAGGATTTGACCCAGACGCTGGAAACGCTGGATAAAATCGAGCGTATCAAAAGCGAGACGACGCAGCTCCGCCAGCAGGTCGAGCAAGCCCCGGCGAAGCTGCGCCAGGCGGTGGATAGTCTCAACAACCTGAGCGACGTCCCCGACGACGCCGCCACCCGCAAAACGCTCAGTACACTCTCTCTGCGTCAACTGGAGTCACGCGTCACCCAGACGCTGGACGACCTGCAGAATGCACAAAACGATCTGGCGACTTACAACAGCCAGCTGGTTTCCCTGCAAACGCAGCCGGAACGTGTGCAGAACGCCATGTATAACGCCTCCCAGCAGCTGCAGCAGATCCGCAATCGGCTGAATGGCACTTCGGTGGGCGACGAGACGCTGCGCCCGACCCAGCAGGTGCTGTTGCAAGCGCAACAGGCATTGCTCAACGCGCAGATCGAGCAGCAGCGCAAGAGCCTCGAAGGCAACACCGTCCTGCAGGATACCCTGCAGAAGCAGCGTGACTACGTCACCGCCTGGAGCAACCGCCTGGAGCATCAGCTGCAGCTGCTGCAGGAGGCGGTGAATAGCAAGCGGCTGACGCTGACGGAGAAAACCGCCCAGGAGGCGGTCACCCCGGATGAAACCACGCGAATTCAGGCCAATCCGCTGGTCAAACAAGAGCTGGATATCAACCACCAGCTGAGCGAGAAGCTGATCCAGGCGACGGAGAACGGCAACCAGCTGGTACAGCGCAATATCCAGGTGAAGAACTGGCTCGACCGCGCTCTGCAGTCTGAGCGGGATATAAAAGAGCAAATTTCCGTGCTCAGAGGCAGCCTGCTGCTGTCGCGCATTCTTTATCAGCAGCAGCAGACGCTGCCGTCGGCGGACGAACTGCAGGATATGACCAACCGCATCGCCGACCTGCGGCTCGAACAGTTTGAGGTGAACCAGCAGCGCGACGCGCTGTTCCAGAGCGACGCCTTTGTCGCCAAACTGGAAGAGGGACACAGCAGCGAAGTGAACGATGAAGTGCACGCCGCGCTGCTGGAAGTGATCGACATGCGCCGCGAGCTGCTTGACCAGTTTAATAAACAGCTGGGTAACCAGCTGATGATGGCCATCAATCTGCAGATCAATCAGCAACAGCTGATGAGTGTCTCAAGCAGCCTGAGGGAAATTTTGACCCAGCAAATTTTCTGGGTGAACAGCAATAAACCGATGGACTGGGAGTGGATTAAGGCCTTCCCGGAAGCGCTGAAAGGTCAGTTTAAGGCGATGAAAATCACCGTGAACTGGGAAAAAGCGTGGCCCGCGGTGTTTATCGCTTTCCTGGCCGGTTTACCATTGCTGCTGATTGCCGGCCTGATCCGCTGGCGTCTGCAGTGGCTGAAGGATTATCAGGCTAAGCTGGCTTCCCAGGTGGGGCAGCTGCGCAACGATACCCAGCTGCATACGCCAAAGGCGATCCTGATCGACCTGATTCGAGCCTTGCCGGTGGTGCTGGTGATTTTGGCGATTGGCCTGATCTTACTCACCATGCAGCTCAATATCAGCGGTCTGCTGTGGGCATACAGTAAAAAGCTGGCCATGTTCTGGCTGATCTTCGGCCTGTGCTGGAAAGTGCTGGAAAAGAACGGCGTGGCGGTCAGCCACTTTAATATGCCGGCGCAGTTGACCAGCCACTGGCGGCGGCAGATTGTTCGCGTCAGCCTCGCGCTGCTGCCGCTGAATTTCTGGTCGGTGATTTCCGAGCTGTCGCCACTGAACCTGATGGACGACGTGCTGGGGCAGTTTGTGATTTTCTTCAATCTGCTGCTGATTGCCGTGCTGGTCTGGCCGATGTGCCGGGAAAGCTGGCGCGATAAAGAGTCGCACAGCCTGCGCCTGCTGACGATCACCGTGCTGTCTATTGTCCCGGTAGCCCTGATGGTGCTGACGGCAACGGGTTACTTCTACACCACGCTGCGCCTGGCGGGACGCTGGATCGAGACCGTGTATCTGGTGATGATCTGGAACCTGCTGTACCAGACCGTGCTGCGCGGTCTGAGCGTGGCGGCGCGGCGTATCGCCTGGCGTCGCGCACTGGCGCGCCGTCAGCATCTGGTGAAGGAGGGCGCGGAAGGCGCCGAGCCGCAGGAGGAGCCGGCCATTGCTCTTGAGCAGGTCAACCAGCAGACGCTGCGTATCACCATGTTAGTGATGATCGCGCTTTTTGCCGTCATGTTCTGGGCGATTTGGTCTGATCTGATCACCGTTTTCGCCTATCTCGACAGCATTACCCTCTGGCACTACAACGGTACCGAAGCGGGGGCCAGCGTGGTGCGCAGTGTCACGATGGGCAGTCTGCTGTTTGCCATTGTGGCGTCGATGGTCGCCTGGGCGCTAATACGCAACCTGCCGGGTCTGCTGGAGGTGCTGGTCCTGTCGCGTCTCAATATGCGTCAGGGAACTTCCTACGCCATCACCACCATTCTTAATTATGCGATTATCGCCATCGGTGCGATGACGGTGTTCGGGTCGCTGGGCGTCTCCTGGGATAAACTGCAATGGCTGGCGGCCGCGCTGTCGGTTGGTTTAGGTTTTGGCCTGCAGGAGATCTTCGGTAACTTCGTCTCCGGCCTGATCATTCTGTTCGAGCGTCCGGTACGCATTGGGGATACGGTAACCATCGGTACTTTCTCCGGTACGGTAAGCAAAATCCGTATTCGCGCCACCACCATCACCGACTTCGATCGCAAAGAGGTGATCATCCCGAACAAGGCGTTCGTTACCGAGCGCTTGATCAACTGGTCGCTCTCCGACACCGTGACTCGCGTGGTGATCCGCCTCGGCGTTGCCTATGGTTCAGACCTGGATAAAGTGAAAGAGGTGCTGCTGAAGGCCGCGCACGATCATCCGAAAGTAATGCAGGAGCCGGTGCCGTCGGTGTTCTTCACCACCTTCGGGGCCAGTACGCTGGATCATGAACTGCGTCTGTATGTTCGTGAACTGCGCGATCGCAGCTACACGGTGGATGAGCTCAACCGCGCCATCGACCGCCTGTGCCGGGAGAATGACATCAACATTGCCTTTAACCAGCTGGAAGTTCATCTGCGCAATGAAAAAGGCGATGAAGTCACCGAAGTGAAGCGGGACGGGAAGGGGGACGATCTGGCGCCCACCACCGCGTCCTGATCGAAGAGGGGCGGCGCAAAGCCGCCCCTGCTGCTTCAGGGTGCCAGCGCGGCGAGTTCTTCATCGCTGAGCCCGGTGAGCTCCTGCACGGTTTGACGTTCGAGGCCGCGCGCCAACATTCTGGCGGCGATGCTGCGGGTGGCTTCCTGCTCACCCTCTTGCTGTCCCTGTTTACGGCCTTTTTCTTCCAGCCATTCGGCAATGGTCATCATCAGCTCCTTATGCCTGGGCGACTGCGCCGCCAGCGTGCGGATCAGCGCCCCCGGATGTTCCGTAGTTCCCGCCTGCAACATATAGCGCAGCAGCGTATTCAGCTGCGCTTCGGTCAGATAGCCTTGCGTCATCAGCGCAATCAGCGGCACCTGCAGCTCGGCCAGATCGCGATGGCGGATATGCTTTTGCAGCAGCTCCAGCATGGCCATCCGCCGATGACGGGCGATCTGATTATCTGGCATAACGGTGAGGTCCACCAGCGGAAAATCATCACTATAGAGCGCCTTCGCCAGCGCCGGATCGGCGAATAGCTGTTGCCAGTGACGGGCCCAGGGCCAGGGGCTAACTTTGCCGTGATAAAAGAGAATGGGCACCACCAGCGGCAGCGTGTCGTGGCCGGCGTCCAGATGACGCTGCATGGCGGCCAGCGCATAGCGCAGCAGGCGAAACGCCATCAGCTTGTCCGGGGTACTCTGGTGCTCAATCAGCGCGTAAACATAGCCGGGTCCGTGACGCGTGCGCAGTGAGTAAAGGATATCGGAATAGCTGGCGCGCAGGTCCTCTTCAACAAAGCTACCGGAGACCAGCTGCAGCGAATCCAGTTCGCAGATCGCCAGAAACGGCGCGGGGAGGTACAACTGCAAAAAATCCTTCGCGACCGCCTGATGCATGAGCATCTGACGAAACACCGCGTCGTGTGGGGTTTGACTGACTTTCTCCATGAATATTGTCTCCAGTAGCGTCATGCGCAGAGGACCAGACTGCCAGCATACTGCCGGAGACAACATCCTACTTCTCTGGGTTTTGCGACCCGCTTTCCGCGTTTTTTAACTTGTTTGCATAATCCCGCCGGACAATTTCCAGCGCGCCCAGCACGGTTTGCGCCGGGATCTGATGCGATTCCAGCAACATGATTAAATCGACGGCCAGTTTGACCTCATCGGATGCATTTTCCAGTGACAATGGGCTCTCCTGTTAGCGCGTCAGCCGCGCCAGTACGTTTTCAATTTTGTCCAGTGCCTGCCTG
Organism: Klebsiella sp. K-Nf6; assembly: GCF_002806655.1. NCBI lineage: Bacteria > Pseudomonadati > Pseudomonadota > Gammaproteobacteria > Enterobacterales > Enterobacteriaceae > Klebsiella > Klebsiella sp. K-Nf6. The sequence continues at coordinate 218,568 of NZ_PIBN01000007.1, forward strand.
CAGCGGGCCAGCCGGCCGCTGTAGGCCTCAACTTCTCTGGCCAGTCGCTGCTGTTCGTCAAGGCTGGTCGTCTGCGTCAGCTGGCGCTGGCGTTGGTCGCGCATTGCCAGCAGGCGGCGCTCATACTCCTGATGCTGCAGGCGACGGCGCTGCCAGCGGCTCAGCGCCGGGGAGGCGTGGTCCCAACTGCGCAACGACCAGGTCGCGGTTTCACGACGTAGCGCGGCGATTTGCGCCGCCAGACGCTCGGCAATCCAGACCACCTGCGGCAGCTGCTGGCGCTCGACGGCCTGGCTCAGTTGGGTAAAATTTTGCTGGGCTTCCGCCAGATAGGCCTGCATCAGCGTGCTGCGGGTGTGAAAGAGCTGACGGTCAAAGCGCGGGCTCAGGGTCGCGTGCTCCGCCAGCGGCGCAACCAGCGCGGCCAGCTCGCTGAGCTGATCGTTCAGCGTTTGTAAAAGTTGAGCTGTTTTCACCAAACCCCTCCATTCCCTTTCAGCCAACTGTGCTACAGTAGCCTCATCTGTTTGATAACGATTCGCATTATGCCACCTGTTATTCTAACCATTATCGGCTGGCTGGCGGTAGCGCTGGGTACGCTGGGCATCTTCTTACCGTTGCTGCCGACGACGCCGTTTATTCTGCTCGCCGCCTGGTGCTTTGCTCGCTCATCGCCGCGCTTTCACCAATGGCTGCTGTATCGCTCCTGGTTTGGCGGCTATCTTCGCCACTGGCAGCAGTACCGTGCGATGCCTCGCGGCGCCAAACCGCGCGCCATTGCGATGATCGTGGTGACTTTTGCTATTTCGCTGTGGCTGGTTAAGCTTACGTGGGTGCGCATCATGCTGTTGGTCATTCTGGCCTGTCTGCTGATCTTTATGTGGCGCATTCCGGTGGTTGACGCAAAGCAACAAAAGCACTGATGCGCAATAATGCCTGTTGCAATTGTTGCTGACAGCCAGTAAATTCTGGCGTTTTCGAGCGCGGGCAAGCCTGGTCAAAGGTTAAACAAATGTTTCTTTGGCCCCTTTTGCACGCCCGTGGGTAACACCGTTTCAATCAGGCATACACTTATGACCGCAACTGCACAGCAGCTTGAATATCTGAAGAACAGCATCCAGAGTATCGAGGATTATCCAAAACCTGGCATTCTTTTCCGCGATGTCACCAGCTTACTGGAAGACCCGAAGGCCTACGCGCTTAGCATTGAACTGCTGACCGAGCGCTACAAAGACGCGGGTATTACCAAAGTGGTAGGGACCGAGGCGCGTGGCTTCCTGTTCGGCGCCCCGGTCGCGCTGGCGCTGGGCGTGGGCTTTGTTCCGGTTCGCAAGCCGCGTAAGTTGCCGCGTGAAACCATTGCCGAGAGCTATGAGCTGGAGTATGGCACCGATCAGCTGGAGATCCACGTTGACGCGATCAAACCGGGCGACAAGGTGCTGGTGGTTGACGATCTGCTGGCGACCGGCGGCACCATCGACGCGACGGTCAAACTGATCCGCCGTCTCGGCGGCGAAGTGCACGATGCCGCTTTCATTATCAACCTGTTCGATCTGGGCGGCGAACAGCGCCTGGAGAAGCTGGGGATCCACTGCTACAGCCTGGTGCCGTTCCCGGGCCACTAAGCAAATCCCTCCACATAGCCTCGCCGATCGGGCGGGGCTGTGATAGCATGACCCCTTCGTGATTTCACCTTCCAGCGTTTCAGAGCCAGCCCATGAGTTATCAGGTCTTAGCCCGTAAATGGCGCCCACAAACCTTTGCTGACGTCGTCGGCCAGGAACATGTGCTGACCGCACTGGCGAACGGCTTGTCGTTAGGGCGCATTCATCACGCTTATCTCTTTTCCGGTACCCGCGGGGTCGGTAAGACCTCTATCGCCCGCCTGCTGGCGAAAGGGTTAAACTGTGAAACCGGCATCACCGCCACCCCCTGCGGCGTGTGCGATAACTGCCGGGAAATTGAACAGGGGCGTTTTGTCGATCTGATTGAGATTGACGCCGCCTCGCGAACCAAAGTCGAAGATACCCGCGACCTGCTGGATAACGTCCAGTACGCGCCGGCCCGCGGCCGCTTTAAGGTCTATCTCATCGACGAAGTCCATATGTTGTCGCGCCATAGCTTCAACGCGTTATTAAAAACGCTGGAGGAGCCGCCGGCGCACGTCAAATTCCTGCTGGCGACGACGGATCCGCAGAAGCTGCCGGTGACGATCTTATCCCGCTGCCTGCAGTTCCATCTCAAAGCCCTGGATGTTGAACAGATCCGCCATCAGCTGGAGCATATTCTTGGCGAAGAGCAGATTGCCTTTGAGCCCCGCGCGCTGCAGCTGCTGTCGCGGGCAGCCGACGGCAGCCTGCGCGATGCTTTAAGCCTGACCGATCAGGCGATTGCCAGTGGAGAAGGGCAACTGACGGCCGCATCGGTGAGCACCATGCTCGGCACCCTTGATGACGATCAGGCGCTGTCGCTGATTGAAGCGCTGGTCGCTGCCGACGGCGAGCGGGTCATGGCGGGCGTCAATGATGCCGCCGCACGCGGCGTCGAGTGGGAGGCACTGCTGGTCGAGATGCAGAGCCTGCTGCACCGCATCGCCATGGTTCAGCTGTCGCCTTCGGCGCTGGGCGCCGATATGGCCACGGTCGAAGTGCGGATGCGCGAACTGGCGCGAACCGTACCGCCGGGTGACGTTCAGCTTTACTACCAAACGTTGCTGATGGGCCGCAAAGAGCTGCCTTATGCGCCGGACCGGCGGATGGGCGTCGAAATGACGCTGCTGCGTGCGCTGGCGTTTCATCCGCGTAAGCCGCTGCCAGAGCCGGAAGTGCAGCCGGCACAGACCGCCGCACCCGCGCCGCGTCAGCCCGTTGCTCCCGCTGCGCCACCGCAACAGCCGCCGCAGAGTTTGCCGCCGACCACCAGCCAGGTGCTGGCGGCCCGCAGCCATCTGCAGCGCAGCCAGGGAGCAACCACCCCAAAAAAGAGTGAACCGGCAGCCGCTTCCCGCGCGCGGCCGGTGAATAACGCTGCGCTGGAACGACTGAGTTCAATTAGCGAGCGCGTACAGGCTCGTCCGGCGGCGGCTGCGCTTGAGCAGGCCCCGGCGAAGAAAGAGGCCTATCGCTGGAAGGCGACGACAGTGGTTGAAGAGACCAAAGTCGAAGTCGCCACGCCAAAAGCGCTGAAAAAGGCACTGGAGCATGAGAAGACGCCGGAGCTGGCGGCCAAGCTCGCCGAAGAAGCGGTCGAGCGCGACAGCTGGGCGGCGGAAGTGAGCCAACTGGCGGTGCCAAAGCTGGTCGAGCAGGTGGCGCTCAACGCGTGGAAAGAGCAGGAGGGCAGCCGCGTCTGTCTGCATCTGCGCCCCAGCCAGCGTCACCTCAATTCCGCCGGCGCGCAGCAAAAACTGGCTGAAGCGCTGGGGGTGTTGTACGGTACGCCGGTTGAATTGACCATCGTGGAAGACGATAATCCCGCGATGCGTACGCCGCTGGAGTGGCGGCAGGCAATTTATGAAGAGAAGCTCGCGCAGGCGCGCGAAGCCATTATTGCGGATAATAACATTCAGACCCTGCGTCGTTTCTTCGACGCCGATCTGGATGAAGAGAGTATCCGCCCCATTTGAACGCCAGTCTGACTGGCATTCAGTACCTTTAACGATGACTGACTGAGAGAGAAGCCTATGTTTGGTGGAAAAGGCGGCCTGGGTAACCTGATGAAGCAGGCCCAGCAGATGCAAGACAAAATGCAGAAGATGCAGGAAGAGATCGCTCAGCTGGAAGTGACCGGCGAATCCGGCGCGGGTCTGGTGAAAGTGACCATTAACGGCGCGCACAACTGCCGCCGTGTGGAAATCGACCCAAGCCTGCTGGAAGACGACAAAGACATGCTGGAAGATCTGGTGGCTGCCGCGTTTAACGACGCCGCGCGCCGCATTGAAGAGACCCAGAAAGAGAAGATGGCTTCCGTTTCTGCCGGTATGCAGCTGCCGCCAGGCTTTAAGATGCCGTTCTGATGCAAACCAGCCCGCTGTTAACTCAGCTTATGGAAGCGCTGCGCTGTCTGCCGGGCGTTGGCCCGAAGTCGGCGCAGCGCATGGCGTTTACCCTGCTGCAGCGCGATCGCAGCGGTGGTATGCGCCTGGCGCAGGCGCTGACGCGTGCGATGTCGGAAATCGGCCACTGCGCCGATTGCCGCACCTTCACCGAGCAGGAGGTGTGCAATATCTGCAGCAACCCGCGTCGCCAGGAAAACGGCCAGATCTGCGTGGTGGAGAGTCCGGCGGACATCCACGCCATTGAGCAGACCGGGCAGTATTCCGGCCGCTACTTCGTGCTGATGGGGCACCTGTCGCCGCTCGACGGCATTGGGCCAGATGACATCGGGCTCGATCGCCTTGAACAACGGCTGGAAGCGGAGTCGATCACCGAGGTGATCCTTGCCACCAACCCGACCGTTGAGGGCGAGGCGACGGCCAACTACATCGCGGAGCTGTGCGCGCAGTATGGCGTTGATGCCAGCCGAATCGCCCACGGCGTGCCGGTGGGCGGTGAGCTGGAGATGGTCGATGGCACCACGCTGTCCCACTCGCTGGCCGGTCGACACAAGATTACTTTCTGAACAAATGGAGGCGGCCATCGCCGCCTCCGCTTGAAAAATTTCCCCGCAGTCCCCATCTCCCACTCAACGGTTTTTTACCCCATTTAAAATGGCATTGTTGAGGTTGAATCAGATGAAAGGACAAGAAACTCGTGGTTTTCAGTCAGAGGTAAAGCAACTTCTGCACCTGATGATCCATTCCCTCTATTCCAACAAAGAAATCTTTCTGCGTGAGCTGATTTCCAACGCCTCTGATGCGGCCGATAAGCTGCGTTTCCGCGCGCTGTCGCAGCCGGATTTGTATGAGGGCGATGGTGAGCTGCGCGTACGGGTTTCGTTTGATAAAGACAACCGCACCCTGACCATTGCCGATAACGGTATCGGCATGAACCGGGAAGAGGTTATCGACCATCTCGGCACCATCGCTAAATCCGGTACCAAAGCGTTTCTGGAATCGATGGGTTCCGACCAGGCGAAAGACAGCCAGCTGATCGGCCAGTTCGGTGTCGGCTTCTACTCTGCTTTCATCGTGGCGGATAAAGTGACCGTGCGTACCCGTGCGGCGGGCGATAAACCTGAGAACGGCGTGTTCTGGGAATCCGCCGGCGAAGGGGAATATACCGTTGCTGATATCACCAAAGCCGATCGCGGCACCGAAATCACCCTGCATCTGCGTGAAGGCGAAGACGATTTCCTCAACGACTGGCGCGTACGCTCCATCATCAGCAAGTATTCCGACCATATCGCGCTGCCGGTTGAGATTGAAAAGCAGGAAGAAAAAGACGGCGAAACCGTGATTTCGTGGGAAAAAATCAACAAGGCGCAGGCCCTGTGGACCCGCAGCAAGTCCGAAGTTAACGACGACGAATACAAAGAGTTTTACAAGCATATCGCTCACGACTACAGCGACCCGCTGACCTGGAGCCACAACCGCGTGGAAGGTAAGCAGGAGTACACCAGCCTGCTGTATATCCCGTCGCAGGCGCCGTGGGATATGTGGAACCGCGATCATAAACACGGCCTGAAGCTGTACGTGCAGCGTGTGTTCATTATGGACGACGCCGAGCAGTTTATGCCGAACTACCTGCGCTTCGTGCGCGGCCTGATAGACTCCAACGATCTGCCGCTGAACGTCTCCCGTGAAATCCTGCAGGACAGCAGCGTGACCCGCAACCTGCGCACCGCGCTGACCAAACGCGCGCTGCAGATGCTGGATAAGCTGGCGAAAGATGACGCCGAAAAATATCAAACCTTCTGGAAACAGTTTGGCCTGGTGCTGAAAGAGGGCCCGGCGGAAGATCCGAGCAACCAGGAAGCGATCGCCAAACTGCTGCGCTTCGCGACGACGCATACCGACTCCTCCGCACAGACCGTGTCGCTGGAAGAGTATGTCTCGCGCATGAAAGAAGGCCAGGAGAAGATCTACTACATCACTGCCGACAGCTATGCGGCGGCGAAGAGCAGCCCGCACCTCGAACTGCTGCGTAAGAAAGGGATTGAAGTTCTGCTGCTCTCCGATCGCATCGACGAGTGGATGATGAGCTACCTGACCGAGTTTGACGGCAAAGCGTTCCAGTCGGTGGCGAAAGCCGACGAGTCGCTGGATAAGCTGGCGGATGAAGTGGACGAGTCCACCAAAGAAGCTGAAAAAGCGCTGGAGCCATTCGTTGAGCGTGTGAAAAACCTGCTTGGCGACCGGGTGAAAGAGGTGCGTCTGACCCATCGTCTGACCGACACCCCGGCGATTGTCACTACCGATGCCGACGAGATGAGCACGCAGATGGCGAAGCTGTTCGCGGCAGCGGGCCAGGCGGCACCGGAAGTGAAATACATCTTCGAACTGAACCCGGCGCATCAGCTGGTGAAACGCGCAGCCGATACCCAGGATGACGCGCAGTTTGGTGAATGGGTGGAGCTGCTGCTGGATCAGGCGCTGCTGGCCGAGCGCGGCACGCTGGAAGATCCGAACCAGTTTATCCGCCGTATGAACCAGCTGCTGGCTTCCTGACGCGAACCTGAACGAGTAGCCCGGCCGAGCGACGCGACGCCGGGAACGGGATAAATGCCCCGCCTGAGCAATTTGCTCCGGCGGGGCATTTCACATTGGATTGCATAAAATATCTCACCATTAACCGTTTCAGCCGCACCGCCTTCCTTGAGCCATTGCCGTTCTGGTGGTATGGTTTAGCGTTTTTGAAAAATTGAATCGACTTTTGAGGGGATTTTCGTAATGCGTATTATTCTGCTTGGCGCTCCGGGCGCGGGTAAAGGAACTCAGGCTCAGTTCATCATGGAGAAATACGGTATTCCGCAAATCTCCACCGGCGATATGCTGCGCGCGGCGGTAAAATCCGGCTCTGAGCTCGGTAAGCAAGCGAAAGACATTATGGACGCCGGCAAGCTGGTGACCGATGAGCTGGTCATCGCGCTGGTGAAAGAGCGTATCGCCCAGGAAGATTGCCGTAACGGTTTCCTGCTGGACGGCTTCCCGCGCACCATTCCGCAGGCTGACGCCATGAAAGAAGCGGGTATTACCGTTGATTACGTGCTGGAATTCGACGTGCCGGACGAACTGATCGTCGACCGCATCGTTGGCCGTCGCGTTCATGCGGCATCCGGTCGCGTATACCACATCAAATTCAATCCGCCGAAGGTGGAAGGCAAAGACGACGTGACCGGCGAAGAGCTGACCACCCGTAAAGACGACCAGGAAGAGACCGTGCGTAAGCGCCTGGTGGAATACCATCAGATGACAGCGCCGCTGATCGGCTACTACACCAAAGAAGCGCAGGCGGGCAACACCAAATACGCCAAAGTCGACGGCACCAAAGCGGTGGCTGACGTGCGCGCCGAACTGGAAAAAATCCTCGGCTGATAAAGCCTTTTCTCATCCTGCTGCGGCAGGATGAGAACTCCTCTCATTTCTACCTTTTGCTATGATTGGTTCCGTTTAGCGCCATTTCAGCTACAATTGGCTGCGATTCAAATGGTTAAGAGGCGGTAATGCATCAGACGAAAACAGGTATCTTGCTGGCCAATTTAGGCACTCCCGATGCGCCCACCCCCGGTGCGGTGAAGCGCTATCTGCGACAATTCCTCAGCGACAAACGGGTGGTGGATACGTCTCGTCTGCTATGGTGGCCGCTGCTGCGTGGCGTCATACTGCCGATTCGCTCCCCGCGCGTGGCGAAGCTCTATCAGTCCGTGTGGATGGATGAGGGATCGCCGCTGATGGTATATAGCCGTCGCCAGCAGCAGGCGCTGGCCGCCAGGCTGCCGGATACGCCGGTGGCGCTGGGCATGAGCTATGGTTCGCCGTCGCTGGCCAGCGCGGTGGATGATTTACTGGCGCAGGGGGTGGGGCACATTGTAGTGCTGCCGCTGTACCCACAGTATTCCTGCTCGACGGTGGCTGCCGTCTGGGATGAGCTGGCGCGGATCCTTGCGAAAAAGCGCGCCATTCCCGGTATCTCGTTTATTCGCGACTATGCCGAACATCCGGACTATATCCATGCGCTGGCGGCCAGCGTGCGCGCCTCCTTCGCCGTGCACGGTGAACCCGATCTGCTGCTGCTCTCCTATCATGGGATCCCGCAGCGCTATGCCAATCAGGGGGATGATTATCCCCAGCGCTGTCGCGATACCACGCGGGAACTGGTCTCCGCGCTGGGGTTGCCGCCGGAGCAGGTGATGATGACCTTCCAGTCGCGCTTTGGCCGCGAGCCCTGGCTGACGCCCTACACCGATGAAACGCTGAAAATGCTTGGCGAGAAGGGGACGAAGCATATTCAGGTGCTGTGCCCGGGTTTTTCCGCCGACTGTCTCGAGACGCTGGAAGAGATTGCCGTTCAGAACCGGGAAGTTTTCCTCGAAGCGGGTGGCGAGCAGTATGAATATATTCCGGCGCTAAATGCGGATGTGGCGCATATTGAGATGATGGTCAACCTGACGGCACCTTATCGCTGATCGCGCGCAGGGCGGGGAATATGCTACTATTTCCCGCTTGTTCCCTGTTATTTAAGCGCCACTATGAAATTTCCCGGTAAACGCAAATCCAAACACTATTTTCCCGTTAACGCCCGCGACCCGCTGCTCCAGCAAATACAGCCGGAGAATGAATCCAGCGTCTCCTGGGTGGTGGGTATCGACCAGACGCTGGTGGATATCGAAGCGAAAGTGGATGAAGCGTTTATCGTGCGCTATGGCCTGAGTGCAGGCCACTCTCTGGTGATTGAAGATGATGTCGCCGAGGCGCTGTACCAGGAGCTGGTACGCAACAATCTCATTACCCATCAGTTTGCCGGCGGCACCATCGGCAATACCATGCACAACTACTCGGTGCTGGCGGACGATCGCTCGGTGCTGCTTGGCGTGATGTGCAGCAATATCGACATCGGCGGCTATGCCTATCGCTACCTGTGCAATACCTCCAGCCGCACCGATCTGAACTACCTGCAGGGCGTCGACGGCGCCATTGGCCGCTGTTTTACCCTGATCAGCGACAGCGGCGAGCGCACCTTCGCCATCAGCCCGGGCCATATGAACAAGCTGCGCCCGGAAAGCATTCCGGAAGCGGTGATCGCCGGCGCCTCGGCGCTGGTGCTGACCTCTTACCTGGTACGCTGCAAGCCGGGCGAGCCAATGCCGGACGCCACGATGAAAGCCATCGAGTACGCCAAAAAGCACGATGTGCCGGTGGTGTTAACTCTCGGGACCAAATACGTGATTGCCGATAACCCGGCGTGGTGGCAGCAGTTCCTGCAGGAGCATGTCTCGATTCTGGCGATGAATGAAGAGGAAGGGGAAGCCCTGACCGGTTTTGCCGATCCGCTGTCGGCGGCGGATAAAGCGCTGGACTGGGTCGACCTGGTGCTGTGCACCGCCGGGCCGGCGGGCCTGTATATGGCGGGCTTTACCGAAGAAGAGGCGAAGCGGAAAACCCAGCATCCGCTGCTGCCGGGGGCGATCCCGGAGTTTAACCAGTTTGAATTCAGCCGTGCGATGCGCCACCAGGATTGCGTTAATCCGCTGCGTATCTATTCCCATATCGCCCCGTATATGGGCGGGCCTGAAAAAATCATGAATACCAACGGCGCAGGCGACGGCGCGCTGGCGGCGCTGCTACATGACATCACCGCCAATAACTACCATCGTAATAATGTGCCCAACTCCAGCAAGCACAAATGCAACTGGCTGACCTACTCGTCGCTGGCGCAGGTGTGTAAATATGCCAACCGCGTGAGCTATCAGGTGTTGAACCAGCACTCGCCGCGTTTAACCCGCGGCCTGCCGGAACGTGAGGACAGCCTGGAAGAGGCATACTGGGAGCGTTAAGCGAGCCCCTCTCCCGATGGGTGAGGGGAGTGCATCAGCCGGTGACCACTTCACCGGCCGGTGGCGTTTCCAGAAGCTGTAGCATGGCACGGGCAATTTCCCGCTCGCCCATCACCACCTGATTGGCCCCGCGTTCAATAATGTAGTCCACTTCATCATCATAATGGGCGCGGGCAATGATCTCGATGTTCGGGCATTTTTCCCGTGCGGAAGCGACAATCTCTCCGGCCTCGTAGCCGTTGGGGATAGTCAGCAGCAGCCAGCGGGCGCAGTCGAGATGCGCCAGCTCCATGATCTCTTCATTGGCGGCATTGCCCAGCACCGCGCTGATCCCGCGCTCGCGTAGCTCATCCACGCGGGTGCGCGAAGTCTCAACCACTACCAGCGGGATCCCCTGGGCCATCAGCTTCTCGCCCAGCAGGCTGCCGACGCGACCGAAGCCAACCAGCAGCGCGTGGTTGCAGATATCGACTGGCACCTGCTTCTCATCTTCCAGCACCTCTTCCAGTGTCTGCTCGTCGAGGGTTTCGGTTTTATCGAGATATTTTTCCAGCAGGGTAAACAGCACCGGGTTGAGCATAATCGAGATGATCGCCCCGGCCAGCACCAGGTTTTGTCCGGCCTGCGGCAGCAGGTTAAGCGCCATCCCCAGACCGGCGAGAATAAAGGCAAACTCACCAATCTGCGCCAGGCTGGCGGCAATGGTCAGTGCGGTACGCGGCGAATGACCAAACATACGCACGAGGAAAAAGGCGGCGGCGGATTTACCAAAGATAATAATCGCCAGCGTTGCCAGCACCGCCAGCGGCTGCTGGACCAGCACCATCGGGTCAAACAGCATGCCGACGGAGACAAAGAACAGCACCGCGAAGGCGTCGCGCAGCGGCAGGGTGTCATGGGCGGCACGGTGGCTCAGCTCAGATTCGTTAAGCACCATGCCGGCGAAAAAGGCGCCAAGGGCGAAGGAAACATCAAACAGCTCCACGGCGCCGAAGGCGATGCCCAGCGCCAGGGCCAGCACTGACAAGGTGAACAGCTCGCGTGATCCGGTGGCGGCGCTGCGCGACATGATCCACGGCACCAGCCGGCGACCGACCAGCATCATGATGGCGATAAAGGCTACCACTTTACCAATGGTGATCCCGAGGTCGAGGGCCAGAGAGGCGAAGCCGACGTCACCTTTCTCCGTCATCCCGGCAATCGCTGGCAGCAGGACCAACGTCAGGACCATCACCAGGTCTTCCACAATCAGCCAGCCGATGGCAATCTGCCCGCGCTGACTGTCAATCAGCTGTCGCTCCTCCAGCGCGCGCAGTAGCACCACGGTACTGGCGGTGGAGAGACACAGGCCAAAGACGATGCCGGTCATCAGCGACCAGCCAAGGGCGGCGGAGAGTGCCATACCCAGCAGCGTCGCCACGGCTATCTGGGCGATGGCCCCGGGAATGGCGATCGACTTTACCGCCATCAGATCTTTCAGGGAAAAATGCAGCCCGACGCCGAACATCAGCAGGATCACGCCGAGTTCTGCCAGTTCAGGAGCCAGTTTGGTGTCAGCAACAAAACCAGGGGTGAAAGGTCCGGCCAGCACGCCCGCTAAGAGATATCCCACCAGAGGAGAAATACGTAGCTTGTTGGCAATCATGCCGAGAATAAAGGCGAGCACGAGGCCGCCGACAATGGTGGTGATAAGCGGTGTTGCGTGGTGCATTCCGTCTCCTTTCCAGTGATGTATCGGTCCATTTTGCTACCCTATCCGGGTAATAGTTTATGACAAAAACGTTCACTTTGTTTATGAATAATTCTTGAATTGTGCAAAAAAATGGAATTAGCCAACTAAAAGGCACAGAAGGGAAAATCGCGGGGGCTATGTGCGCACCAGGCTGATGGCGCAAGGGATAACGGCGGCCAGCGTTGCACTTTGGCCGCCGGATAATCAGACTTTTTGCCGGTTATCAGGAAGAAATATCGTCAGGAAACCCAGCAGCGGCAGGAAGGCGCAGATTTTATACACCAGATCGATGCTGGTATGGTCCGCCAACAGGCCCAGCACCGCGGCGCCAAGGCCACCCATGCCAAAGGCGAAGCCGAAGAACAGGCCAGAAACCATGCCGATTCGGCCCGGCAGCAGCTCCTGCGCATAGACCAGGATAGCGGAAAAGGCCGAGGCGAGGATAAAACCAATAATCACCGTCAAAATCCCCGTCCATTCAAGGCTGGCGTAGGGTAAAACGAGGGTAAACGGTGCTACGCCGAGGATAGAGCCCCAAATCACATATTTACGTCCAATTTTATCGCCAACCGGCCCGCCGATCACCGTCCCGGCGGCAACCGCGAACAGGAAGGCAAACAGATGAAGCTGCGCGTTTTGCACCGATAATCCGAACTTATGCATCAGATAAAAGGTGTAATAGCTACTGATGCTCGCCATATAGAAATATTTCGAGAAAATCTGCATCAGCAGAATGCTTACCGCCAGAATGACCTTATTGCGCGGCAGCGGATTGACGATGACCGGCTTCGGTTTGCCCTTATTCATCCGGTGCTGCGCGGCATACCAGCGGCTGATTTGCGATAGCACCACAATAGCCAGCAGGGCGGCCAGCACGAACCAGGCGACATTGCCTTTGCCATAGGGGGCGATAATCACCGCCGCCAGCAATGGGCCAAGCGAGCTGCCGAAGTTGCCGCCGACCTGGAACAGCGACTGGGCCAGGCCGTGACGGCCACCGGAGGCCATCCGCGCCACGCGGGACGATTCCGGATGGAAAACCGAGGAGCCAGTACCTACCAGCGCGGCAGCCAGCAGCACCATGCCGAAACTCCCTGCCAGCGCCAGGAGAATCAAACCGCAGAGAGTGAAGCACATGCCCACCGGCAGGGACCACGGCATCGAGCGCTTATCGGTAATGTAACCAATCACTGGCTGGAATAGCGATGAGGTCAGCTGGAAAGTGAGGGTGATCATCCCGATCTGCACGAAGGAGAGGGAGAATTCAGCCTGCAGCAGCGGATAGATAGCCAGAATGAGCGACTGGATCATATCGTTAAGCAGATGGGACAGGCTGATCGCGCCTAAGATGCCAAACGAGGTGCGTGCTTTTTGCGGCGGCGCGTCGGTACTGGGTAAGGTCTGAGCGGATTGGTTGGTTGTCATAGGTTCACTTCAGCGAGTTCTATTTGTTGTAGAGAATGCAGGTTGATACCCTAAATAATTCGAGTTGCAGGAAGGCGGCGACGCAGCGAATCCCCAGGAGCTTACTCAAGTAAGTGACTGGGGTGAGCGAGGACAAATTCGTCAGGAACGAATTTGAACGCAGTTCACTGCGCCCGTAAGGGCGAGGCCCAGGGATGGGCCGAGTTATTGCCAACGCACATGCAACTTGAAGTATGACGGGTAGAATTATTATCCAACTAACATACCTGTTGATAAGGTTTGAAGGAAGTCGCAATTCTGAAAACATATTTGTCAACGCGGCTAACTCGCTATACTTTCGGCACTTGGGATTAAGTCAGGGAGTGAAGCATGCATTATTTCAAACACAGCGTGGCGCTGGCGTTATTTGCCGCCTTATCGCTGGGCAGCCTGTCCGCGCAGGCCTATGAGCAGGATAAAACCTATAAAATTACCATCCTGCACACCAACGATCACCACGGCCATTTCTGGCGCAATGACTATGGCGAATATGGTCTGGCGGCGCAGAAAACGCTGGTCGATGGCATCCGCAAAGAGGTGGCGGCGGAAGGGGGGAGCGTCCTGCTGTTATCCGGCGGCGATATTAATACCGGCGTGCCAGAATCTGATTTACAGGATGCAGAGCCCGATTTTCGCGGCATGAACCTGATCGGCTACGACGCGATGGCGGTGGGTAACCATGAATTTGATAATCCGCTGAGCGTGCTGCGCCAGCAGGAAAAGTGGGCTAAGTTCCCGTTCCTGTCGGCCAATATTTATCAGAAAAGCACGGGTGAACGGCTGTTTAAACCCTGGGCGCTGTTTAAGCGCGGCGGGCTGAAAATCGCGGTGATTGGCTTAACCACCGACGATACGGCCAAGATCGGTAATCCGGAATATTTCACCGATATCGAATTCCGCAAACCGGCGGAAGAGGCGAAGCTGGTTATCCAGGAGCTGCAGCAGAATGAAAAGCCGGACGTGATCCTGGCCACCACCCATATGGGTCATTACGACAATGGCAACCACGGCTCCAACGCGCCGGGCGACGTTGAAATGGCGCGGAGTTTACCTGCCGGATCGCTGGCGATGATCGTCGGCGGTCACTCGCAGGATCCGGTGTGCATGGCGTCGGAAAATAAAAAGCAGGTCGATTATGTGCCAGGTACGCCGTGCGCCCCGGATCGTCAGAACGGCATCTGGATCGTCCAGGCGCATGAGTGGGGAAAATATGTCGGCCGCGCCGATTTTGAGTTCCGCAACGGCGAGATGAAGCTGGTGCATTACCAGCTGATCCCGGTGAACCTGAAGAAAAAAGTGACTTACGATAACGGCCAAAGCGAGCGGGTGCTGTATACGCCGCAGATCGCGGAGAACCCGCAGATGATGTCGCTGCTGACGCCGTTCCAGAACAAAGGCAAAGCGCAACTGCAGGTCAAAATCGGCAGTGTGAATGGTCATCTGGAGGGCGATCGCAGTAAAGTGCGCTTCGTGCAGACTAATATGGGTCACCTGCTGCTGGCGGCGCAAATGGCGCGCAGCAACGCGGATTTCGCGGTGATGAGCGGCGGTGGGATCCGCGACTCCATCGAGGCGGGCGATATCACCTACAAGGATGTGATGAAGGTCCAGCCGTTCGGCAATGTGCTGACTTATGTCGATATGAGCGGCAAGGAGGTGGTGGATTATCTGACCGCCGTCGCGCAGATGAAGCCGGATTCCGGCGCCTATCCGCAGTTTGCTAACGTCAGCTTCGTGGCCAAAGATGGCAAGCTGAACGATCTGAAAATCAAAGGCGAACCGGTGGATCCGGCGAAGACCTACCGGATGGCGACGCTGAGCTTTAACGCCACCGGCGGCGATGGCTATCCGAACATCGCCGATAAACCCGGATATGTGAATACCGGCTTTATCGATGCCGAAGTGCTGAAAGAGTATATCGAGAAGAACTCGCCGCTGGATGCGGCAGCCTACGAGCCGAAAGGCGAGGTGAGCTGGCAGTAAGCCTGGGCTTCAGGTTGGCGATTTCCCCGGTGGCGCTGCGCTTACCGGGGCTACGAGTTGGGTAACCCGGATAAGGCGCGTGCGCCGCTATCCGGGATGGTGTGCTCAATCGCGGCGGGCGATATCGGCGAACTTAGCGTCCAGAAGCTGCGCCAGATCGCTGGCCGCCAGCTCAATATCCAGACCGCGTTTGCCGCCGGAAATATAGATGGTGGCAAATTCCTGCGCCGGAGCGTCAATCACCGTCGGCAGGCGCTTCTTCTGCCCCAGCGGGCTGATGCCGCCCACCAGATAGCCGGTGATACGCTGCGCCACCATCGGGTCGGCCATGTCGACTTTCTTAGCGCCCAGCGCTTTAGCCACTTTCTTCAAATCCAGCTGCCCGGCGACCGGGGTGACGGCGACCGCCAGATGCTTCATATCGCCGTTAACGGCGACCAGCAAGGTCTTGTAAACCTGGTCGGCATTGAGGCCGAGCTTGCGCACCACTTCATCACCGAAGTTGGTCTCATTGGGATCGTGATCGTAACTGTGGATTTGAAAGGGGATTTTGTTTTTTTCGAGTAATTTAACGGCGGGAGTCATAGCTATCCTTCTTACCAACCGGTTTTGCGTGGCGTCAGAATACGCCCGCAGGTTGTATAAAAAATAGTACCATCTTGCGCAATAGTATTGGCAGTGATGGTCACTTTGAGCGACAATCAGACGATCCGGGATGTATATCCCGGGATAATAATAATGATGAAATTCCTCTTTGACGGGCCAATAGCAATATTGGCCATTTTTTTATGTCAGCATGTCCGGCAGATTCCCTTCGCCATACAGGTGCAGCGCGCCGACGGCAACCACGTAGCGCCCCGGCGGCAAGGCCAGCAGCGTCTCGCGCCAGGCGAGATTGCGCTGGTGCATCAGCACATCATATAAAGACTGGCTGAAAGTCGTCGGCAGAGATACCGCACCGCGCGATGGCGGTTGTTCCAGCCACCAGCCGATCATCACCTGTAGCAGGCGGGCATTGGTCCGCCAGTGGCTCAGTGTGTCTTCCAGCAGGGCCATCCCCCCGTCGGGCAGATCGCGCAGCAGCGCGATTTGGCTGTCGGCGCCTTCCAGTTCCATCACCGTTATGTTGCTCTCGCGGGCGGCCATCAGCAACTGATAATCGATGCCGTAATCCGGTCGCAGTCCCAGCTTTTGCGCCTGGGTGGCCTGCAGGACCATCGCCACCTGCCACAGCGGCTGGTTATCGAACAGCCCGACCGACAGGCCCAGCTCGCCGGCTCGCGCCTCTAGCTCGCTCAGCTGCGCATCGCTCAGGCGTTCCGCCAGCGGTGGGTAAGTGGGGAGATTGCTAAAGGGGGTTTCATTGCCGCTGATATCGGCCTCGACGATTAACGCATCGGCCTGGCGTATTTTTTTCAGAAGCTTCGCTGGCGGCGGCGCCATGTCGCGGGTACCCATATGGATACTGCCGACGAGGTGCAAATAACGTTCGCCGGGCAGGACGATATCCATTGCAGGCCAGGAATAAGACGGGCCGACGGCGGCTCGCCACAGCATTTTTATCCGGTTTAACAGGCCCATACGCGCTCCGAAGTGTGAGGACTTCATGCTAGCGCATATGGTGATACACGTCACCCTTCCGGCGGGCTTTTCTTGTCTCAGCAAAAAACGGGCGCCGAACAACGTCGGTGCCCGTTTCATGTGACGGGTTTACTCTTTCGGTTTAAAGCGCAGCAGGCGGTTGGCGTTACTCACCACGGTGATCGATGACAGCGCCATCGCCGCACCGGCGACCACCGGGTTCAGCAGGGTGCCGGTCAGCGGCCAGAGGATCCCGGCGGCAATCGGGATACCCAGCGAGTTGTAGACAAACGCGCCCAGCAGGTTCTGCTTCATATTGCGTAACGTTGCTTTCGAAATTGCCAGCGCATCGGCCACGCCGTTGAGGCTATGGCGCATCAGGGTGATCGCCGCGGTTTCAATGGCGACATCGCTGCCGCCGCCCATGGCGATCCCGACATCGGCCTGGGCCAGCGCCGGAGCGTCGTTAATACCGTCGCCGACCATCGCGACTTTATGTCCCTGGCTCTGCAGACGTTTAATGGCATCGGCTTTACCGTCCGGCAGTACGCCAGCGATCACTTCATCAATGCCCGCTTCTTTGGCGATGGCATTCGCTGTAGTGGGGTTATCCCCGGTCAGCATCACCAGACGGTAACCCTGACGATGCAGGCGCGCCAGCGCGTCGACGCTATCCTCACGTAACGGGTCGCGGATGGCGAACAGCGCGGCGGCCTGGCCATCCACCGCCAGCAGCACCGGCGTGGCGCCGCGCGAGGCCTGCGCCGTCATCTCGCTTTCTATATCGCCGGTGGCGATATGCTGCTCGTTGAGCAGTGCCTGGTTGCCGAGCAGCAGGCGATGACCTTCCGCTTCGCCGCTGACGCCAAGGCCACGCAGGGTGCGGAAGCCACTGACTTCCGGCAACGAACTGTCGGCGGCTTTATCAAGGATCGCTCGCGCCAGCGGATGGCTTGAGCCCTGTTCCAGCGCGGCGGCAAGACGCACGACGGTGGATTCATCAAAGGTTGAGAAAGTTTTCACCGCCACCACCTGCGGCTTGCCTTCGGTCAGGGTGCCGGTTTTATCGAACACCAGGGTGTCGAGTTCGCTGGCGCGCTGCAGGGCATCGGCATCGCGCACCAGCACACCGTATTCCGCCGCCCGGCCAACACCGGAAATAATCGACATCGGCGTCGCCAGGCCTAAGGCACATGGACAGGCGATAATCAGTACCGTGGTGGCAATGACCAGGGTATAGACGATCTGCGGCGCCGGGCCGAAGAAGTACCAGATCGCGGCGCTGATCAGCGCAATGGCGACTACTGCCGGAACAAATACTGCAGAGATTTTATCCGCCAGCTGGCCGATCTCCGGCTTGCTGCTCTGCGCCTGGCGCACCATACGGATAATTCTTGCCAGCGTGGTCTGACTGCCGACGGCGCTGGCGGTGAACAGCACGCTGCCGTCCTGCACCACGGTGCCGGCGTGAATGGCATCGCCATCGCCTTTTTGCTGTGGCACCGGTTCGCCGGTGAGCATCGCTTCATCAAACCAGGCTTCGCCCTGGCTTATCACGCCGTCGACCGGAACGCGGTCGCCGGTGGTCAGGCGCAGGGTCATGCCGGCCTGAACTTCCGCGAGCGGCAGATCCTTTTCCCCCTCAGGGGTCACCACGAGGGCTGAAGGCGGCGTCAGATCGAGCAGTTTCTCCAGCGCTTTCGAGGAGCGCTGGCGAGCGCGGGCCTCCAGCATATGGCCGAGGTTAATCAGGCCGATAATCATCACGCTGGCTTCGTAATAGAGATGCCGGGCTTCCATCGGGAACCACTGTGGCCACAGGTTGACGCTCATGGAGTACAGCCAGGCGACGCCGGTGCCGAGCGCCACCAGCGTATCCATGGTGGCGGTGCCGTTTTTCAGGCTTTTCCACGCGCTGCGGTAGAAGTGGCCGCCGGCGAAGACCATGACGGCGAGGGTGACAAGACCGATGGCCAGCCACAGCGAACGGTTGTCGTCGCTGACCATCATGTTATCGCCGATCATCCCCCAGACCATCACCGGCACGCCGACCAGCAGGGCGACAATCGCCTGCCAGCGAAAACGCTTCATCGTAGCGATAGCGGTTTCCTGCTGACGTTCGCGGCGTTCCAGATCGTCTTCGATCGCCTCCGCGCCATAGCCGGCTTTTTCCACCGCCAGCACTAATTCTGCGGCGGACGCACTGCCCATCACCAGCGCCGTGCGTTCCGCCAGGTTAACCCGCGCCTGTGAGACGCCCGGCACCGCGGCAAGCGCGTTTTGTACCCGGGAGACGCAGCTGGCGCAGCTCATGCCGTTGATCAGCAGCTGTTGACTGTCATCTTCGTCATGGGCTGCCGGAAGCTCAGGAGTGGCCGCTGTCAGTGCTTCCGACGAGATTGATGATTCTGCCAGCGGTTTAGCCTTTGGGTGGCTGAGCTCCGCGCCGTATCCGGCTTGTTTCACGGTATCAATCAGCGCTTGCGCGCTGGCGCTACCCGTGACATGGGCTTCAGTGAGGGTCACCTCGGCTTGCTCAACGTCAGGACGCTGTTCCAGACTCTCTTTCACGCGTTTGACGCAATGCCCACAGGAGAGGCCATCCAGCGTCAGGTCGATAGTGTTAGACATACAAAAACTCCTGAATAATTTTCCGGTCAACGATTGACCAGACCCACTCTTTCATCGAGTATTAAGAAGGTTAAACCTTCCAGCAAGGGGAAGGTCAAGGAGAAAAAATGAATATCAGCGATGTGGCGAAAAAAACCGGTTTAACCAGCAAAGCGATTCGTTTTTACGAAGAGAAGGGGCTGGTGACGCCGCCGTTGCGGAGCGAAAACGGCTACCGCACCTACAGTCAGCAGCATCTCGATGAGCTGACGTTGCTGCGCCAGGCGCGACAGGTGGGGTTTAATCTGGAAGAGTGCCGCGAGCTGGTGGCCTTATTTAACGATCCGTCGCGCCACAGCGCCGATGTGAAAAAACGCACGCTGGAGAAAGTGGCGGATATCGAGAACCATATCCGCGAGCTGCAAAATATGCGCGCGCACCTGCTGGCGCTGGCCGAATCCTGCCCCGGCGATGACAGCGCGGAGTGCCCGATTATCGATAATCTTTCCGGCTGCTGTCATCGCAAGGCGCAGGCTTAACGGACAGCGGGCCTGATCCGTAGCGTAATCCCTTCGACGGCGACCACTTCGACCTTGCTGCCCGCCGCGAGGTCTTCGTCAGCAATTACCGGCCAGGAGCTGTCGCCCACGCGCACGTGGCCGCGGCCATTTACCAGCGGGGCATCCAGCGTCAGGCGGCGGCCAACCAGCTGCTGCCCGCGCTGGTTAAGCTGAGCATCGGCCGGGCGCTGCGTTTTGACGCGCTTGCGCAGCCATTTCGACCACAGCCACGCAGCAAGAAGGGTGAGAACGGCAAACAGCGTCCCTTGCCATTCCCAGCTCAGCGGCAGGAGCCAGGTGAGAGCGCCGGTCACCACGCCAGCGACGCCGCTCCACAGCAGGTATCCGCTGCCGCCAAGCATCTCGGCCGCCAGCAGCAGTCCGCCCAGGCTTAGCCAGAACAGATGGGGGTGGGCGAGGATCATGTCGATCATGATTTTTTCCGATCGCCAGCGCCTTCCTTAATCAGCTCGCTGATCCCGGCGATCGATCCCATCAGGCTGCTGGCATCCAGCGGCATCATCACTACTTTGCTGTTGTTAGCGGATCCAATCTGGAGCAGTGCGTCGGTATATTTCTGCGCCACGAAGTAGTTGATCGCCTGAATATCTCCCGAGGCGATCGCCGATGACACCATCTGGGTGGCGCGGGCTTCCGCTTCGGCGGAACGTTCGCGAGCTTCCGCCTGCAGGAACGCGGACTGCCGTTCGCCCTCGGCTTTGAGGATCTGCGACTGTTTTTCCCCTTCTGCTTTCAGAATTTCCGCCTGGCGGATCCCTTCCGCCTCCAGAATATAGGCACGCTTGGTACGTTCGGCTTTCATCTGGGCGTTCATCGAGGCGATAAGCTCCGCCGGTGGGCGAACGTCGCGAATTTCGACGCGGGTGATTTTCACCCCCCACGGGTTGGTTGCGTCGTCAACGATATGCAGTAGTCGGGTGTTAATACTGTCGCGCTGGGAGAGCATTTCATCCAGCTCCATCGAGCCGAGCACGGTACGGATGTTGGTCATCGTCAGGTTGACGATCGCCAGCTCAAGATTGCTGACCTCGTAGGCGGCCTTTGGCGCGTCAATCACCTGAATAAAGCAGACCGCGTCGATGGTGACGTTGGCGTTATCCCGGGAGATAACCTCCTGCGAGGGGATGTCGAGCACCTGCTCCATCATGTTCACTTTGCGGCCGATTCGGTCCATAAACGGCACGACTAAGCTTAATCCTGGCTGCAGCGTCTGGGTAAAGCGCCCAAAACGCTCTACCGTCCACTGATAGCCTTGCGGAACAATTTTCACCGCCGCGGCCACAATGACCAGCGCGACGAAAATAAGGATAGGAATAAAAATCAGCATCAAAAACCTCCTGTCTTGTTGCCTGGTGGGGCGCTACAAGGAAATAGCGCATGTTTAAACTGAGTATATCTTTCTCCTCATCCTGGAGAAAGGAAAGTGGGGTAAACTAGCGGTGTTTCAGAAAATAATCAGGAAGACTCATGAAGGAAAATAACGCGCTTTTGCGTCTCGAAGGTGTGGGGTTTAAGACCGACGACGCAGTTATTTTACACAATATCAATCTTCAGCTCAGACCCGGAGAATTTAAGCTGATTACCGGGCCTTCCGGCTGCGGGAAAAGCACCTTGCTGAAGATTATCGCCTCGCTGCTCAGCCCAACCTCCGGACGCCTGTTTTTTGACGATGTGGATATCGCGACGCTGTCGCCGGAAACCTATCGTCAGCAGGTGTCTTACTGCGCGCAGACGCCGGCGCTGTTCGGTGATTCAGTCTACGATAACCTGGTTTTTCCGTGGCAGATCCGCAATAAACAACCCGATCCGCAGGCGCTGGTGGCTGACCTGCAGCGCTTTGGCCTTGGCGAAAATATGCTGGAAAAGTCTATTAACGAACTGTCCGGCGGGGAAAAGCAGCGCGTATCGCTGATCCGCAATTTACAATTTCTGCCGCGCGTGCTGCTGCTGGACGAAATTACCAGCGCGCTGGATGAAAGTAATAAACAGAATGTGAATGAAATTATTCATGGCTACGCGACGGAAAAACAGGTCGCTGTTCTGTGGGTCACCCACGATCGCAATGAAATTTCGCATGCCGATGAAGTGATTACGCTGCAACCTGCCGGCGGAAACATGCAGGAGGTACAGCATGAACGGGCATAACATTACGAACGAATCGCTGGCGCTGTCGATGGTGCTGGTGCTGATCGCTATTCTGGTCAGCTATCGGGAAAAACTGGCACTGGAAAAAGATATTATCTGGAGCATTTGCCGGGCGATCGTGCAGCTGATTATCGTCGGCTATGTGCTGAAATATATCTTTAACGTCAATCATGCGGTTCTGACGCTGTTGATGGTGCTGTTTATCTGCTTTAACGCGGCGTGGAATGCGAAGAAGCGCAGTAAATATATCGATAAAGCTTTTGTCTCGTCGTTTATCGCTATTACCACTGGCGCCGGACTAACGTTGGCGGTACTGGTCTTCTCGGGGTCGATCGCCTTTGTGCCGATGCAGGTTATTCCAATTGCCGGGATGGTGGCCGGGAACGCCATGGTGGCGGTGGGGCTGTGCTACAACAATATGGGCCAGCGCTTCAGCAGCGAGCAGCAGCAGATTCAGGAGAAGCTGAGCCTCGGCGCGACGCCGAAGATGGCTGCGGCGCGGCTGATTCGCGAGAGCATTCGCGCGTCATTGATTCCCACCGTCGATTCAGCGAAAACGGTCGGGCTGGTGAGCTTGCCTGGGATGATGTCGGGGCTAATTTTTGCCGGTATTGACCCGGTGAAGGCGATTAAGTACCAGATCATGGTGACCTTTATGCTGCTGTCGACCGCCAGCTTGTCGACGATTATCGCCGGCTATCTGACCTACCGGAAGTTCTTCAATGCCCGCCATCAGCTGGTGGTGACACAGCTGAAAAAGCGCCCGTGAACGATCCCGGGTTGCGGTGTTCATGCCGTACCCGGGTTACCACGGCGTAATCTGTAGCCCGGGTAAGCGCAGCGCTATCCGGGTAAGGGCAACGGATTAGTACAGCAGCGAATACAGCTGACGACGATATTTGGCCGCCAGCGCATCGCCGGTACCGAGGGCGGCGAGGATCTCCTGCAGCATCTTGCGCGCCTGGCCATCGCCGGCGCCTAAATCCTTCTGCAGATGGCTGAACAGCAGCGCCAGCGCTTCTTCATTACGCCCGACCTGATGCAGCTGCAGCGCCAGCTGGGAGGCCAGTTGCGCATCGTCCGGATTCTGTTCCACCTGCTGCTGCAGTTGCTGGATTTCCGGGGTGTCGGCGGCCTGTTTGAGCAACTCAATCTGCGCCACCAGCCCCTGATAGTGGGTATCCTGATCCTGCAGCGGGATGGTTTTCAGCACGCTTTCCGCTTCATCAGACCGGTGCAGGGCAATCAGCGTTTCCGCCAGCAGCAGACCAATCTGGCTGTCCTGATTCGACAGCTGCCAGGCTTCCTTCAGCAGCGGTAATGCCTCGGCGTATTTTTCTTCCTGCATCAGGGCCAGCGCCTGCTGGGCTTTCAGCTCCTCTTCGCGCGGCAGGACTTTATCCAGCAGGGCGCGAATCGCTTCTTCCGGCTGCGGGCCTTCAAAACCGTCCACCGGCTGGCCGTTCTGGAACAGATAAACCGTAGGGATGGCGCGCAGACCAAACTGTGAAGCGAGCATCTGCTCGGCGTCGCAATCGACCTTCGCCAGCGTGAACTGGCCGTTGTACTGGGCGGCCAGTCGCTCGAGTACCGGGGTCAGCTGTTCGCAGTGCTGGCTGCGGGCAGACCAGAAATAAAACAGCACCGGGGCGTTCATGGACTGCTGTAGCGTCTGCTGCAGGTTCGCTTCGCTAATATTGACAATATTCTGTTCGGACATGGGCATTTCTCGTTAGTCGATTTCTGTTTTACATGGGGGCGGCATGCCGCGCTTCAACTCAGCCGTGGATAATTTTGTCCATCGCGCGGGCGGGAAGCAGGCGTTTGAGCAGCGCCACCGCATGGGTGACCAGGGTGACCGGATAGCGCAGCTTTGGCTTATCGCTGGTAAAAGCGTGGCGCACTTTTTCCACCACCGCCTCCGGCCCGAGGGTAAAGCGGGCGGCAATGCCCGGATTTTCTACGGGTTTATCGCTTTGCGTCTGGTTGACGTTATCGGTAAAGCGGGTGCGGATCGGGCCCGGTTCAATCAGGCTGACCTGAATACCACTGTGGCGCAGTTCCATGCGTAGCGCATCGGACCACGCCTCGAGGGCGTATTTACTGGCGGCATAGGCGCCGCGACCGGGACTGGCAATAAGCCCCATCACGGAGGAGGTCATCACGATACGCCCTTCGCCGTGCGGCGTCATCGCCGGCAGCAGCAGCATGGTCAGTTGATGCGCGCCGAAAAAGTTGGCGGAAAACTGCTGTTCCATCTGCTGGCGGCTGATGGTGTTCAGCGGGCCATAGACGCCGTATCCGGCGTTATTGAACAGGCCATAGAGATGATTATCGGTCAGCGCAATCACCTCCGCTGCCGCGCGCTCCACGCTCTGCGGGTCATCCAGATCGAGCAAAATACCGGTTAGCCCCCGCTCCTGCATCCGCGCGACGTCCTCCGCTTTGCGGCAGGCCGCCAGCACGCGAAAGCCCTGGCGGGTTAAATCCAGCGCGCTTTCCAGACCAATTCCGCTGGAACAGCCTGTCACTAAAACCGTTTTTTGCATAACTTTACCTGTCAGCGACCCCTGGCGTTCAGGAGTCATGATTAACTAAGGGAGCCAGCCGGTTCGCCATCCAGTCGGCGATAAACGGCTGCGCGTCGCGATTCGGGTGAATGCCGTCGTCTTGCATCCATTGCGGTTTCAGATACACCTCTTCCATAAAAAAGGGCAGGAGAGGAATCTTGAACTCCCTGGCCAGGGCCGGGTAAATCGCGCCGAAGGCTTCATTATAACGGCGGCCATAGTTCGCCGGCAGGTGAATTTGCATCAGCAGCGGCTCGGCGTTGGCCGCTTTGATATCCTTGATAATGGTGCGCAGCGTCTGCTCGGTTTGCTGCGGTGGAAAGCCTCGCAGTCCGTCATTGCCGCCGAGCTCAACCAGCACCCAGCGCGGCTGATGCTGCTTAAGCAGCGCAGGCAGGCGGGCCAGCCCCTGCTGCGAGGTATCGCCGCTGATGCTGGCGTTCACTACCGGCGTTTTCGCCTGCCACTTCTCATTGAGCAGCGCAGGCCAGGCGGCGCTGGCCGCCATTCGATAGCCAGCGCTCAGGCTGTCGCCGAGTATTAGCAGCGTGTCCGCCGCCATCGCGCGGCAGGTAAACAGGAACAAAAACAGGAAAGGCACATGCCAGCGGAAAACATACTTGAAGTTCATCATCTTAAGAAATCCGTCGGTCAGGGAGAGCATCAGCTCTCCATCCTCACCGGAGTTGAGCTGGTTGTCAAACCGCAGCAGACCATCGCCTTGATTGGTGAGTCGGGTTCCGGCAAATCGACCCTGCTGGCGATCCTCGCTGGCCTGGACGATGGTAGCAGCGGGGAAGTCTCAATGCTGGGCAAACCACTGCACCAAATGGATGAAGAGGCGCGGGCGGCGCTGCGGGCGCAGCACGTTGGCTTTGTTTTTCAGTCCTTTATGCTGATCCCAACGCTCAACGCCCTGGAGAACGTCGAGCTGCCGGCGCTGCTGCGCGGCGCCAGCGACAGCGAGAGTCAGGGCGATGCCCGCGCGCTGCTTGAGCAACTGGGGCTTGGCAAACGCCTGCACCACCTGCCGGCGCAACTCTCCGGCGGTGAACAGCAGCGGGTGGCGCTGGCCCGGGCCTTTAATGGTCGCCCGGCCCTCCTGTTCGCTGATGAACCCACCGGCAACCTCGATCGCCAGACCGGGGACAAAATTGCCGATCTGCTGTTCTCGCTTAATCGCGAACACGGTACCACCCTGATCCTCGTCACTCACGATCCGCTGCTGGCGGCGCGCTGCGATCGCCGTCTGCGCCTGGTGGATGGCCAATTGCGGGAGGAAGCATGATCGCCCGCTGGTTCTGGCGCGAATGGCGCTCGCCGTCGCTGCTGATCGTCTGGCTGGCGTTAAGTCTCTCTGTGGCCTGCGTGCTGGCTCTGGGGTCGATAAGCGATCGGATGGAGAAAGGCCTTAGCCAGCAAAGCCGGGAGTTTATGGCCGGCGACCGTACGCTGCGCAGTTCCCGCGAGGTACCCGCCGAGTGGATCGCGCAAGCGCGGAAGTCAGGGCTGACCGTCGGCGAGCAGCTGAGCTTCGCCACCATGACATTCGCCGGTGATACGCCGCAGCTGGCGGACGTTAAGGCGGTGGACGACCGCTATCCGCTGTATGGCACCCTCGAAACGCAACCGCCGGGGCTGAGGCCGCAGTCGGGGAGCGTGCTGCTGGCGCCAAGGCTGATGGCGCTCCTGAACCTGAAAACCGGCGATACGATTGACGTGGGCGATGCCACGCTGCGTATTGCCGGGGAAGTGATTCAGGAGCCAGACGCGGGGTTTAACCCCTTCCAGATGGCGCCGCGACTGATGATGAATATGGCCGACGTGGCAAAAACCGGGGCCGTGCAGCCCGGCAGTCGCGTCGCATGGCGCTATAAGTTCGCCGGTAACGCGCAACAGCTGGCGGATTATGAACAATGGCTGCTGCCGAAGCTCGGCGCGGAACATCGCTGGATTGGCCTCGAACAGGACGACAGCGCGCTGGGCAAATCCCTCGAACGCTCGCAGCAGTTCCTGCTGTTATCCGCGCTGTTGACGTTGCTGTTGGCCGTCGCCGCGGTGGCGGTGGCGATGAGCCACTACTGTCGCAGCCGCTACGATCTGGTCGCGATTTTGAAGACGCTGGGCGCGGGGCGGGCGCAGCTGCGCAAGCTTATCGTCGGTCAGTGGCTGCTGCTGCTGACGCTGTCGGTGATAACCGGTGGGGTTGTGGGCCTGGCGCTGGAGCGCCTGTTGTTGCTGATGCTCAAACCGGTGCTGCCCGCCGCACTACCCGCTGCCAGCGGTTGGCCGTGGCTGTGGGCTATCGGGGCGACAGGCGTCATTTCCCTGCTGGTGGGCCTGCGGCCGTATCGACTGCTGCTGGCGACCCTGCCGCTGCGGGTGCTGCGTCAGGATGTCGTGGCTAACGTCTGGCCGCTGAAACACTATATTCCTGTGGTCTGCGCGATAGTGGTCGGGGGGCTGGCCTGGCTGATGGGCGGCAGCCCGCTGCTGTGGTCTGTACTGGCCGGGGCAGTGGTACTGGCGCTGCTGTGCGGCCTGGTGGGCTGGGGATTGCTGTGGCTGCTCAAACGCCTGACGCTCAAAGCCTTGCCGCTGCGCCTGGCGGTGAACCGCCTGCTGCGCCAGCCGTGGTCGACCCTCAGCCAGCTGGCGGCGTTTTCCCTGTCGTTTATGCTGCTGGCGCTGCTGCTGGTGCTGCGCGGCGATCTGCTTGACCGCTGGCAGCAGCAGCTGCCCCCGGAAAGCCCGAACTACTTTCTGATCAATATCGCCCCTGAGCAGATAATGCCGGTGAAGACTTTCCTCGCCGAACACCAGACCCGGGCGGCGGAATTTTATCCGATCGTCCGGGCTCGTCTGACGCAGATCAACGGTCACTCCACGGACGGTAACAAAGATGAAGCGCTTAACCGGGAACTCAATCTGACCTGGAGCGCCGATCGTCCGGATCATAATCCGCTGGTGGCCGGCAACTGGCCGCCGAAGCCGGGCGAGGTGTCGATTGAAGAGGGACTGGCGCAGCGGCTGGGGGTGAAGATCGGCGATACGGTGACCTTTACCGGCGATACCCAGGACTTCAGCGCGAAGGTCAGCAGCGTGCGCAAAGTTGACTGGGAGAGCCTGCGGCCAAACTTCTTCTTTATTTTCCCCTCCGGGGCGCTGGACGGGCAGCCGCAGAGCTGGCTCACCAGCTTCCGCTGGGATAACGGTCCCGCGATGCTGACCCAGTTGAACCGCGAGTTTCCCACCGTTAGCCTGCTGGACATCGGCGCCATCCTGCGTCAGGTCGGCCAGGTGCTCTCCCAGGTCAGCCGGGCGCTGGAGGTGATGGTGGGCCTGGTGACGGCCTGCGGCGTGCTGTTGTTGCTGGCGCAGGTCCAGGTCGGTATGCGCCAGCGGCATCAGGAGCTGGTGGTCTGGCGCACGCTGGGGGCCGGTAAATCTCTGCTGCGTGCCACGCTGTGGGCGGAGTTTGCCCTGCTGGGGCTGGTTTCCGGACTGGTGGCGGCGATAGGCGCGGAAGTGGCGCTGGCGATGCTGCAGACCCGAGTCTTTGATTTCCCCTGGGCGCCGGACTGGCGCTTGTGGGTGATGCTGCCGCTGACGGGAGCGGTGTTGTTATCTCTGTGCGGCGGCGGGCTGGGGCTGCGTTTGTTAAAAGGGAAAGCGTTGTTCCGCCAGTTTAGCCAGTAAGATTATTGCATTTCGATGATGCGCCGCCGTTTTTGGCGGCGCTTTTATTTTAAGCGCACAAATTGATAACCAGTTGATTTTTAAGCGCACAAAACATTAAAAAACCGACAACACACTGTGTGGATTCGCGGTTAATATTCAGCTGGTAAATATAAGGTTGCTTATTAATCAAGGAAAAACTATGGCACATAAAATAAAAGCGCTGGCGATCTCGATCGGCGCAGCATTAGCGTTAACGTCATTTGCTTCCCACGCGGAGATCACGCTGCTGAAACAAGATCCGCAGGCGGGCGATCCGTTAAGTCGGCTTAACTTTACCGTCGGCGGGAGTATTCGTCCGCAGTTCAACATGATGAGCGGCGATGGTGATAAAGGATCCTATAAGCGTAACGGTTTCGACGGTGGCACCCGTTTCCGCTTCGCGGCGGATTACTACCTGTTCGATGATATTAGCTGGATCAGCTACTACGAACTGGGGGTGAACATTCCGGCACTGTTTGACTGGGATAACCACTACGCGGAAGGCGCAAACAATACCACCCGCCGCATGCTGTATACCGGCCTGAAAAGCGATACCTGGGGGACGTTAACCTACGGGCAGCAGAACAGCATTTACTATGATGTGGTCGGCGCGAAAACCGATATTTGGGACTACGATATGATCGGACAGGCCCCAGGCAACGGTATTAACGGCGATTACGATGGTTCTTATCGTTCACGTAATATGCTGAAATATAAGAAAACCGTGGGTGATGTCGATCTTTACGGCTCTTATCTGTTCGAAGATAGTGAGTATCTGCCTGGCAACGGCCTGCGCTACAAGCGTAAAGGCGGCGGTTCTATTGGTGCGGACTACCACATCATGAAGGACCTGACCTGGGGGACCGCGTGGAACTACACTCGCGCCGAAATGCGCGACCCGTCAAGTTCCGACAACAAAACCTATGACCAGAACATCGTCGGTACCGCGCTGAGCTGGACCCCGGATAACTGGACCTTCTCCTTCGGCGGCGGCTGGTATCAGAACTTCCTCACCACCAAAAAAACCGATGTGCATAACTACTTCGCCGGCGACGCCTGGGGGATTGAATATTTTGCGGGCTATAAATTCCCGATCAATCAATACGCTGTTAAATCTATTCAGCCGTACTTTATGGGTGACCGCCTGCAGTACGTGAATGGCCGCAACTACCAGCGTATCGATAACGGTCTGGGGATCAGCTTCCAGCTGGATTACGGTTTCCGCGTTGATTACGAACACGTGTTTACCTCCAGCACCGACAACCTGGGGGATATGAACCTGGTGCGCCTGCGCTACGACTTCTAAGCGGTCACAACTCCCCGGTCGCGCTGCGCTACCGGGGCTATAAATCGCGTCGACCAGTAGCCCGGCTAAGGCGTTTACGCCGCAAGCCGGGACAATAGAGCATGTGATTACTTCGCCAGCCAGGCGGCGACCTCCTGCCAGTTGCCACGAAAAATAATCTTCCCGGCTTTTTTCCCCAACTGATAGCGATACATTGGATCGTAATATTCTTCCAGCAGCGGCACCAGCCAGGCGAAGTGCGCCTCGGTGCTGGCTGTGCGCTGCTGCTGCGCCAGCGCCTCATCGAGCCGTTCAGTCAGCTGAGCAAAACGCTGCAGCCCCAGGCGACGGCGGATGGCAAACAGACCGTGATGGAGGTACTCGCCGTATGCCTGCCAGCCTTTCTCTTCGCCATACGCGGCGATAAAGTCGCGATACATGCGATCGAAATACTCTTCGCGCAGCCGTTCGAGGCGAACATCAAACGGATCTTCCACCACCGCCAGCGGCGATTGCGCCATGCGGAGGCGCAGGCACTCCGGCAGATGGTTGGCGCCGATCATATGGCCTTCATCTTCCAGCACCCAGCGGGTCTGCTGTTCGGCTTTTTTAAGCAGGCTGACCGCCAGATGGTTTTCAAAGGTGGCCTGTGGGTGCTGATCCTGCAGGGTTCGACCGAATGAAGAACCGCGGTGATGGGCAAGCCCTTCCAGATCGATACCGTCCGGTCGCGAGCAGACCAGCTGAGTTTTGCCATTGCCGGTGCAGCCGCCAATCAGCACAATCGGGCGCTGCACCAGTTCGTCGGTGGCCTGGATCGCCGCCTGGCGTAGCGCTTTATAGCCGCCGACGATCAGGGGGTAATCCACGCCAGCTTCTTTCAGCCACTGCTGGACGATATGCGATCGCTGGCCGCCGCGGGCGCAGCACAGGTAACCGTGCGGGTAACGGGCACAGGCTTCCAGCCACGCCTGGATCCGGCTGGCGCGCAGGTCGCCATCAACCAGCTTATGGCCGAGCGCCAGCGCCGCCTCTGGCCCCTGGCGCTTGTAGCAGGTGCCGACCGCGGCGCGTTCTTCATCATTCATCAGCGGCAGGTTGATCGCCGCCGGCATCGCGCTTTGGCTAAACTCCACCGGGGCGCGTACGTCAATCAGTGGCGTATCGCTGGCGAGAATGGCGCGATAATCCGTCCCATTGGTCATGGGGTATCCTCTGAAGTCAAAACAGAAATGGGCTTTATAGCAAGGGGGGGATTGTACGCGCCTCAAGGTGTGCCGGGGAAGGGGATAGATCAAATCCCCGGCACGAAGGGCTTAGCTGAGCTGCGATTGCGCCCAGAACAGGCCGCTGGTGTACTCCGGCGGCAGCAGTGGCTTGATCGCTTCCAGCGTCGCGCTCAGGCGATCGGTATCGCTGTCGGTGAGGTTCAGGTGGCCGACTTTGCGACCCGGACGCACCTCTTTATCGTACCAGTGCAGGTGCACCAGCGGCAGCTTCAGCCAGTCGTAGTTGAGATCGGTACCGATCAGGTTGATCATCACCGACGGGCTGTTGACCACCGGCGGCGGCAGCGGCAGGTCGGTAATCGCTCGCAGATGCAGTTCAAACTGGCTGATGGAGGCGCCATTTTGCGTCCAGTGGCCGCTGTTGTGCACGCGCGGCGCCAGCTCGTTGATCAGCAGCCCCTCGGCGGTGACGAAGCACTCCATCGCCATCACGCCGACGTAGTTCAGCTCGTTCATGATCGCCGTCAGCATGCTTTCCGCTTGTTCCTGCTGGCGGGCATTGGCCTGCGGGAAGGCCACGCTGGCGCGCAGAATACCGTCCTGATGCAGGTTGCGGGTCAGCGGGTAGAAGACGGTGCTACCGTCATGAGCGCGGGCGCCCACCAGCGACACTTCGCCGGAGAAGTTAATCCCCTGCTCGACGATGCACTCGCCGTAGTTATCCTCCGGGAGTTGCGCGGTTTCGTCAGCGCGCAGGCGCCACTGGCCGCGGCCGTCGTAGCCGCCGACGCGACGCTTAACGATCGCCAGCTCGCCGAGACGAGCAAACACCGCCGGCCATTCGCTTTTATCCGCCAGCAGCTGCCACGGGGCAGTGGCGAGGCCAAGCTTGTCGAATAGCTGCTTTTGCGTCAGGCGGTCAGCGATAATCGGGAAGACATCGCGGTTGACGAACGCCGGATGGCGGGCCAGCTCGCGGGTGAGGGCGGTTTCCGGCCAGCGTTCAATTTCTGCCGTGATGACACTCTGCTGGAAAGGCACCGCTTCCGGGTCGGCTTCCAGCCCCACCGGCCAGACGGCGATGCCCAGCGGTTCACCGGCCTGGCGCAGCATGCGACCTAACTGACCGTTACCGAGCACGCATACCTGTTTCATGCCGCACCCCGCGGATCCGGGTTATCCAGCACTTCATCCGTTTGCGCCTTACGCCAGGCGCTCAGGCGCTGGTGAAGTTCGGCATCATGCTGAGCGAGGATCTGCGCGGCGAGCAGGCCGGCGTTAGCGGCCCCGGCTTTGCCGATGGCCAGCGTACCGACCGGAATGCCGCGCGGCATTTGCACAATGGAGTAGAGGCTGTCGACACCGCTTAAGGCCGCGCTCTGAACCGGTACGCCGAGCACTGGCACCAGGGTTTTCGCCGCAATCATGCCCGGCAGATGTGCCGCGCCGCCTGCCCCTGCAATAATCACCTGATAGCCATTGCTTTCGGCGCTTTCAGCGAAGCTGAACAGCTTATCGGGCGTGCGATGGGCGGAGACCACCTCGACATGGTACGGAACGTTCAGGGCATCAAGGATTTCTGCGGTAAATTGCATGGTAGCCCAGTCGCTTTTGGACCCCATCACGATGGCGATACGCGCCGAATTATTGCGGGAAGACATGCGTCTTAAAACTCCTGTGGGTGTGTTTCACACTGCTTTAGAGGCCACAGAGAATAGCATGAACTGCCAGCAAGGAAAACGGTTGCGTGCGCATGGTTAGCCGTCTTTTGTCTCGTTCAGTGATGACGTCGATCGCGGCTTATTGGCCTTTATCTCATTCATGATACAGGTGATAAGCAGCACTAACCCCCACGGGAGCATCAGGGTGCCCATAATCAGTAAATAGATTTGTACCAGCCGACTATCGTGAGGGCGGGTACAGAGCAAATAAATGGCATAGAAATAGATGGCCCACGCCAGCATTGCACACCAGACAAACGTCAGCGTGTTGCCGATAGCGACGCCGATTAAGGCGATATAACTTACCCCTAACGGATTGAGGATCGCGATGATCATTCCCCACATCAGCGGCTGACTCCACTTTTTCCTGTTCATGCTCGTTCCTTGAGAGTGATGTCGTGGGAGACTAGCATGCAGGACGCGGGGAAGCGCGCACCTTCGCCCAGGCAAAAGGCGCTTTCGGAATTGTGCTCGCGGGGGAACTAGAACGGGAAGTGGATCAGTTTGACGTCGTCCGGCGTCACCTTGACCATCGAACCTTCGCTGTGCCAGGCGCCGAGTACCACGCGCCATGCGGGTTGGCCGTTGGCCTGCAGTTCATGGACCGCCGGGCGATGGGTATGGCCATGAATCAGCCACTGCACGTGATGCCGCTCCATAGCGTCAACCACCGCCTGTGGATTCACATCCATAATGTCCATTGATTTGCTGCTGTTGGCGGCTTTGCTGTCGGCGCGCATGCGGGCGGCGATGCGGCGGCGGATAAACAGCGGCAGGGCCAGGAACAGACGCTGGATCCACGGGGTGTGGACTTTGGCGCGAAACGCCAGATAGCCTGGGTCATCGGTGCACAATGTGTCGCCATGCATAATCAACACTTCACGGCCATAGAGGTCCAGTTGCTCTTCTTCGGCGAGCAGGAGCATCCCGCTCTGGCGGGCAAAGCGCTGGCCAACGAGAAAATCGCGGTTGCCGTGGATGAAATAGCAGGGCACGCCGGCGTCGACGACGGCTTTGATTGCCGCGGCAATCTGCTGGTGCAACGGGTTGGGATCGTCATCGCCGATCCACGCCTCAAATAGATCGCCAAGGATATACAGGGCGTCCGCCTGGCGGGCTTCACCCTGTAAAAAACGCAGAAAACCGGCGGTGATCGCCGGTTCTTCTGTTTGCAGGTGCAAATCTGCAATAAAAAGTGTCGCCACGAATTACTCGCTGACGGTGACGCTTTTGATGATCACATCATCTTTCGGCACATCCTGGTGCATGCCGCTGCGGCCGGTGGCAACCGCTTTGATTTTGTCTACCACGTCCATGCCTTCAACCACTTCGGCGAAAACGCAGTAGCCCCAACCCTGCAGGCTTTCGCCAGAGAAGTTCAGGAAGTCGTTGTCGGCCACGTTGATGAAGAACTGGGCAGTGGCGGAGTGCGGCGCCTGAGTACGGGCCATTGCCAGCGTACCACGGGTGTTTTTCAGGCCGTTGTTCGCTTCGTTCTGAATCGGAGATTTGGTTTCTTTTTGTTTCATGCCCGGTTCGAAACCGCCGCCCTGAATCATAAAGCCGTTGATAACACGGTGGAAAATGGTGTTGTCGTAGAAACCTTCGCGGCAGTAGTCCAGGAAGTTTTTAACTGTTTCCGGCGCTTTGTCGTCAAACGTTTTGATTACGATATCGCCATGATTGGTGTGGAAAGTAACCATTTTTGCATCCTGTTCCGATGAGTGTGGTGCCAGCACCCGATGTCGGGTGAGATATAGGGGGGTGTTATAGCATAACCGCGGGGGTCGATGCACCTTGCAATGTGTGCTGCGTCCGGTCTGAATTATGGGTATTATAGAGACTTCATTACCCACACACGTCTACACGGAATCTTCGATGTTAAAAATTTTTAATACACTGACGCGCCAGAAAGAGGAATTTAAACCTATCCATGCCGGGGAAGTCGGCATGTACGTGTGTGGTATTACCGTTTACGATCTCTGTCATATCGGCCATGGCCGTACCTTCGTCTCCTTTGACGTCGTGGCGCGTTATCTGCGTTTTCTCGGCTATAAGCTGAAGTACGTGCGTAATATCACCGATATTGACGACAAAATCATTAAGCGCGCTAATGAAAACGGCGAAAGCTTTGTCGCGCTGGTCGATCGCATGATCGCAGAAATGCACAAAGATTTTGACGCGCTGAATATTCTGCGTCCCGACAGCGAGCCGCGCGCGACGCACCATATTGCGGAGATCATTGAGATCACCGAGCAGCTGATCGCTAAAGGCCATGCTTACGTGGCAGATAACGGCGACGTGATGTTCGACGTGCCGACGGACCCGAACTACGGTTTGCTGTCACGCCAGGATCTCGATCAGCTGCAGGCGGGGGCGCGCGTCGACGTGGTTGACGTCAAGCGGAATCCGATGGACTTCGTCTTGTGGAAGATGTCGAAAGAGGGCGAGCCAAGCTGGCCGTCGCCGTGGGGCGCGGGCCGTCCGGGCTGGCATATCGAGTGCTCGGCGATGAACTGCAAGCAGCTTGGCAACCACTTCGATATTCACGGCGGCGGTTCGGATCTGATGTTCCCGCATCATGAAAACGAAATCGCCCAGTCCACCTGCGCCCATGACGGCGAGTACGTTAACTACTGGATGCACTCCGGCATGGTGATGGTTGACCGCGAGAAGATGTCGAAATCGCTGGGTAACTTCTTTACCGTCCGCGACGTGCTGAAGTATTACGATGCGGAGACGATTCGCTACTTTCTGATGTCCGGCCACTATCGCAGCCAGTTGAACTACAGCGAAGAGAACCTCAAGCAGGCGCGTTCGGCGCTGGAGCGTCTGTACACCGCGCTGCGCGGAACGGACAAATCCGTCGACGCGGTGGGTGGCGAAGCCTTCGAAGCACGCTTTATCGAGGCGATGGACGACGACTTCAACACCCCGGAAGCCTACTCGGTGCTGTTCGATATGGCGCGTGAAGTGAACCGCCTGAAAACCGAGGACGCCGCAGCGGCAAATGGCATGGCGGCCCACCTGCGTAAGCTGGGTTCTGTGCTGGGTCTGCTGGAGCAGGAGCCGGACGCGTTCCTGCAGAGCGGCGCGCAGGCCGACGACGCGGAAGTGGCGGAGATCGAATCGCTCATCCAGCAGCGTCTGGACGCGCGTAAAGCGAAAGACTGGGCGGCGGCGGATGCGGCGCGCGACCGTCTCAACGAGATGGGTATTGTGCTGGAAGATGGCCCGCAGGGCACCACCTGGCGCCGGAAGTAAGCCATAAAAAAACGCCCGCTAAAGCGGGCGTTTTTCTTTTCGCTGTCAGGCCGTGACGGTGACGCTCTGGCCTTCAAAGCTCACCGTCTGACCGGCGACGATTTTGCAGCGTTTGCGGGTTTCCACCGCGCCGTCAACTTTCACCAGCCCGTCAGCGATAGCGATTTTCGCCTGGGCGCCGCTTTCGCTCCAGCCTTCCAGCTTCAGCAGATCGCACAGCTCAACGTGCGGGTGTTTACCTAAGGAAAATGTCGCCATCTCAGGCCTCCTCAACGTCGTGATACTCTTCGCACGCCTGCAGCGTGTTCTGAATCAGGGTGGCGACGGTCATCGGGCCAACGCCGCCGGGAACCGGGGTGATGTAGGATGCGCGTTCGGCGGCGTCTTCATACACCACGTCGCCGACCACTTTGCCGCTTTCCAGACGGTTAATGCCGACATCGACCACAATCGCCCCTTCTTTAATCCACTCGCCAGGAATAAAGCCCGGTTTACCTACCGCGACGATCAGCAGGTCGGCGTTTTCGACGTGATGGCGCAGGTTTTTGGTAAAGCGGTGGGTCACGGTGGTGGTGCAGCCGGCCAGCAGCAGCTCCATGCTCATCGGGCGACCGACGATATTGGACGCGCCAATGACCACCGCATTGAGGCCGTAGGTGTCGATATTGTAGCGTTCCAGCAAGGTCACGATACCGCGCGGAGTGCACGGACGCAGGCGCGGCGCCCGCTGGCACAGGCGGCCAACGTTGTAGGGATGGAAGCCGTCGACGTCTTTATCCGGCGCGATGCGCTCGAGCACTTTGACGTTGTCGATCCCTGCGGGGAGGGGCAGCTGAACCAGAATACCGTCGATGGTCTTATCGGCATTCAGGGT
This sequence comes from Klebsiella sp. K-Nf6, assembly GCF_002806655.1. Lineage (NCBI taxonomy): Bacteria > Pseudomonadati > Pseudomonadota > Gammaproteobacteria > Enterobacterales > Enterobacteriaceae > Klebsiella > Klebsiella sp. K-Nf6. The sequence goes on from NZ_PIBN01000007.1 coordinate 255,260, forward strand.
GTCGATAAGCTCCAGCAGCTCGGCTTCGCTGGTGGTTTCCGGGAGATCGTAAGAGCGGGAGACGAAGCCCACTTCTTCACATGCTTTGCGCTTGCTGCCGACATAAATCTGCGAGGCCGGGTTGCTGCCGACCAGCACGACGGCCAGCCCAGGGGCGCGTTTTCCGGCCGCAACGCGAGCCTTCACTTTTTCCGCAACCTCAGAGCGTACCTGCTGCGCAATCGTTTTACCGTCAATAATTTTTGCTGCCATCAGAGAGAGGATTCCATCTGTATCTTTACGAAAGGGGGATGAGGATATTTTGTCAGAAGCGGGCCTCGCTGTCAGTCCTCGTTTGCGGTTTTATCCTGTCTGGGGTGAATTTAGCCTGTTTTGACCCTGTTCAGCTCAGGGATATTGGTGTGTTGCGCCTGGTCACTAAGTCGATTTACGCGCGTAAGCGCCCCGGTGGTATGCTTCTTGTACAGTTGCTGAGGGATATTTCGCCAGCATCGTATAAGCCCCGCAGTTTCCTGGCAAAATGGATTGACTCAACGGACGTGGACCGTATAATTCCAGGCGTTTCACTCCGCGAAGCACTCGCTTCTCAGGGCGCCCTTAGCTCAGCTGGATAGAGCAACGGCCTTCTAAGCCGTAGGTCACAGGTTCGAATCCTGTAGGGCGTACCATTCAATATCAGCTTCTTATCCTCTTGCAGCTTTTTCGTACCGGACACCATTTTCCCTATCCTGTAACCTGGCTGTGCTATTGCGGTTGAAAAACATATATCAACTACGTGTTAATACATTCGTTATTTTCCCCTGCCGTCTATTTTGCTGCGCAAAAAGTCATTATCCTAAAAACGATCCTCATTCATTATTTCATGTTCACATACCGTAAGTTTCATGCTTAAATCCGCGCAACATATAATGGAATATGTTTTTGCACTGCACGTTAAGTAATAACGAGAACACGGATGAAATCTCTGTATTTGGCTCTGGGACTAATGACGCTGAGTCTGACCACCTACGCCGCTTTTTTATCGCCAGCCGATCGCGACAGCGTTGAGCAACAGCAGCAACAATTACTGCGTCAGAACCAGCAGCAACGTGAATCGCTGGAGCGCGCCACGCCAAGCCTTCACGCGGCGATGCCTGCGCAGGCTGAAGCCTCTGATGGTCCCTGTTTTTCTATCCATCGCATCGCGTTAGATGGCGCGACGCTTATTGATCCGCGTCAGCAGCAAAAAATAGTCCGGCCCTGGCTTGGGCAGTGCATGGATATTGCGCGTATTACTAAACTCGTAAATATTATTTCCGACTGGTATATCAGTCGGGGATATATTACCAGCCGCGCTTTTCTGACCGAGCAGGATTTACGTTCCGGGGTATTACATCTGGCTATTCTTGAAGGAAAGCTCGAAAAAATCACCATGGAAGGCGCGACTAAACGTGAGTTAAAAATGGCGTTTCCAGGGCTGGAAGGCCATATTCTTAACCTGCGTGATATCGAACAGGGGATGGAGCAGATTAACCGCGCGCGCGCGACGCCTGTGCAAATTGAAATCCAGCCGGGCGAAAAACCTGGCGGTTCAATCGTTAACCTGACGGCGACAGCGGAGCGCCCACTTTTGTTGTCGATGAGCGTCGACAACAGCGGCCAGAAGAGTACAGGTAGCGGACAAATCAACGCGGGTTTAACAGGCAACAATCTTTTAGGGCTGGCCGATCGCTGGTTTGTCAGCGGCGGGCGCAGCAGCGCGTTTTCGAATGCCAAAGATGCGCAGAATGTTGCCGCAGGGGTCAGCATTCCTTACGGTTATACGCTGTTTGACTACAGCTACAGCTGGAATAACTACCTGAGTACACTCGATAACCACGGCTGGCTCTGGCGTACCAGCGGTGACACCGAAACCCACCGGCTAAACTTCTCACAGGTTCTCTTTCGCAACGGCGACCTGAAAACGGGCCTCTCCGCCGGACTGAGTTATCGGACCAACCACAATTATCTCGACGATGTTTTGCTGCAGAGCAGTAGCCGTAAGTTGACGACACTGCTGTTTGGCCTCAACCACACGCAAAAAGTGTTTGCCGGGATTGCCACCTTCAACCCCACGTTTTCCCGCGGAATGCCGTGGTTTGGTGCCGAAAGTGACGGTAATAAACCGGGCGATTTGCCAAAAGCGGAATTCAGAAAATGGAGTCTGAGCGCCAGCTTTCAGCGCCCGTTGCTCAACGATCTCTGGTGGCTTAGCAGCCTTTACGGCCAGTGGTCTCCGGACCGCTTATATGGCAGCGAGCGCCTGACCTTAGGCGGGGAAAGCTCAGTACGTGGTTTTAAAGAACAGTACATTTCAGGGGACAACGGCGGCTACTGGCGTAATGAACTGAACTACGCGCTTTTTACGCTCCCCGCCATTGGACAGGTCGGCGCTCTGGCCGCACTGGATGGCGGCTGGTTGCATGCTGACCGACTCGATCCCCGGGCCGCCGGAACCTTGTGGGGCGCAGCGGTAGGGTTCACCACGACGAATCGCTGGTTATCCACCTCTTTTACCGTGGCCGGTCCGCTGGCGTATCCGGACTGGCTTGGTCCCGATCGCCTCAATATCTACTACCGCGTTGCCGTGGCATTTTAAAGGATTATCGTCATGCATCAGCCTCCCATTCGCCTGTCATCGCGTCTGCTAAGTTACGTGATTAGCCTCCTGCTGGTCGGGCAGCCGCTCCTGCCCGCCATTGGCGCAGCGATCAATCCCGAGGGCGCCACCGGTGTGGATAGTGCCGCAAATGGCGTGCCGGTCGTTAATATTGTCACCCCGAACGGCAGCGGGATCTCGCATAACCAGTTTAAGGATTACCACGTTGGCCAGGAGGGTTTAATCCTCAACAATAATGCGACCGGGAAGCTGAATCAGACCCAGCTCGGTGGCCTGATCCAGAACAACCCGAATCTGCAGGCCGGGAGGGAAGCGAAGGGCATCATTAACGAAGTGACTGGTGGTCGCCGATCGCAGTTGAACGGGTACACCGAAGTCGCAGGCAAGGCGGCGAACGTGATGGTCGCCAACCCCTATGGCATCACCTGTAACGGCTGTGGCTTTATTAACACTCCCCAGGCAACCTTGACCACTGGCAAACCCGTGTTTGATGCGGCGGGGAATTTGCAGACGCTGGATGTCACAAAGGGTTCCATAACCATTGAAGGCAAAGGCATTGACGCCAGCGGCAGCGATGCGTTGTCGATTATTTCCCGAGCGACGGAAGTGAATGCGGCGGTTCAGGCCCGTGATTTATCGGTGATTGCCGGGGCTAACCGGGTAGATAGCCATGGCACTGTCACCCCAATGAGCGGAGAAGGTCAGACCCCGACGCTGGCGGTGGATACCGGGGCGCTGGGCGGTATGTACGCCAATCGTATTCGTCTGGTGTCGAGCGAAAACGGCGTGGGGGTGAACCTCGGCGACCTGAATGCGCGTCAGGGCGATATCACCCTTGAGGCGAATGGCAGGCTTGCTTTGCGTCACTCACTGGCCAGCGGCGCGATCGCCGCTCGCGGCCAGCATATTACGCTCACCGGCGATCACAAGGCCGGGGGAGCAATCACATTGCATAGTCAGAGCGATCTGGTATTGAGCAAAGGGTCCCTGACCAGCGATACCGATCTGCGGCTGACCGCGGGCGGTTCAATCACACAAAGCAGTGAAAAACTGACCGCCGGACAGGATGTCTCATTGACGGCCAGCGCCATCCGCCAGGATAGCGAGAGCCAAATCGATGCGGGTCGCCAGATCGTGCTGCGGGCCGGCGATAGCGTGACGAATGAGGGAAGAATGACGGCCACTGAAGATCTTTCGGTGACCGCGAAGACGCTGGCCCATCATGGCGCCCTGATCGCTGGCAATGCTATCTCCCTTGATGCCGCCCGCCAGACGTTGAATGGCGCGATAAACGCTACCGGCACTATCGCGGTGTCGGGGGAGACAATCGCCACCAGCGCGGCATCGCAAATCCAGGGAAAACACCTGCATATTGCGGCGAAACAGGTTGATTTAAAAGGGACTCAGGCGGCGAAATCCGCTCTCACCGTGCGCGCCAGCGAAAAACTGACCCACAGTGGTAAAAGCAGTGCTGATACCCTGTCATTGCAAGCCCCGCAACTCAGCAATAGCGGTGTGGCCATCGCCTCCAGGCTGACCACGCAATCGCAGTCTCTCACCAACAATGGCTTGCTACAGGGTGAGGCTCAACTTTCTGTTACCAGCCAAACGTTGAATAACCAGCAGGACGGCACGCTCTATAGCGCGGCAAATCTGACGCTCGATATCCCGGATATCCGCAATCGCGGGCTTATTACCAGCGACCACGCGCTCACCCTGGCCAGCACGACCCTGATCAATCCGGGTGCCATCATCGCCGATACGTTAACGGTTAAGACCGCCACCTTATCCAATGACGGTCTGCTTCAGGGTAATCAGGCACTCACGCTCACCGGCGATTCGCTGACTCAGGGGGCCACAGGACGTTGGCTGACCACAGGGGATATGTCGCTCACCGCGACGACGCTAAACGCCGCAGGCGTCATACAAGGGCAGCAACTGCGCATTAATGCGCAGGACTGGCGGCAAAGCGGTTCTCTCCTGGCGACAGGCAATCTGGATGCCACTGTCAGCGGCGCATTGCTCAATGATGGCGACATCATGAGCCAGCGAGATTTCATCCTTCGAACCCCCTCCCTGACAAACAGCGGCAAGCTCCTTGCCGCCGGCGATATGTCGTTAACGGGTGCTCTGTTCAACAACAATGGTTCGCTGCAGGCAAACCGGATCGCACTGGCGCAAGACAGGATCGGCAATCAAGGGACCGTTATCGGGCTTGACGCGCTCACGCTTAGCAGCAACGGAACCGTGGATAACCGCGGCGATCTGCTAAGCCAGGGCGACCTGACACTCTCCACTGGCGATATCGCTAACTATGGACGGGTGCACGGGAAAACCATCGTTATTGAGGGTGTGAACCTCATCAATAGCGGCGCGATCCAGAGCGCGGTCGATCTGGCGTTAACGCTCAGCGGCGATCTGCAGGCGATTAACGGCAGTAAAATGACTGCCCTGAGGGATGTCCATATCAGCGGCCACGCGCTCAGCAATGAGGGGCTGGTGAGCGCCAGTACACTGACGATGAAAGGCGACTCGCTGAGTAACAGCGGAGAGATTAGCGGGGTAAGCCATCTTGACGTATTGCTGAATGGCGATCTGCAGCAGCAGGGCAAATTGCTGACCGGGGGATCGCTTGTCCTCCATGCGCAAGACCTGAACAACAGCGGTCAGTTGCAGGGGGCGAATACGCAAATTAGCGTGGCCTCGCTCAGCAACAGCGGACGCCTGCAGGGTGACAGTAATCTGACGCTGAACTTGCTAAAAGTGCTCAACAACCAGGCCAACGGGGTCATCCTCAGTCAGGGGGAGCTGACGCTGACGGCGTCTGCGCTCAGCAATGACGGCACGATCCAAAGCCATGGCGCAACCAGCCTCAACAGTACCTTATATGCCCGCAACGCCGGCAACATTGTCTCTGGCGGAGACCTGACGCTTTCCACCCCAGACTACAGCGGCAGCGGCTGGCTGCAGGCAACCCATCTCCTTCTGGACGCGGCGAAGATCGCCAACGCAGGCACGATGCTGGCGGCAAATCAGGCCACGCTGACGGGGAGCACGCTGTTAAACAGCGGCACCGTTCAGGCCGCACAGTTAAGTGTCGACACCCGGACACTGGCCAACAGCGGCACCTTGTTCGGCAAGCAGAACCTGTTGCTTTACAGCGACAGCGTAAACAACGACGCGGGCAAACTCTTCAGCGGCGGCGATCTTCTGGCGAACGTCGCCTCCCTCAGCGGCGCGGGTCAGATAGTCGCCCTGGGTAATCTGACGCTGGCGCTGGTCAACAGCTGGACCGCTCAGGGAACTGTGGCCGCAAACAAACAGCTTGCCATCAGCAGCCAGAGCGATATCACCAACGCTGGCGCCTTACAGGGCAATGGCGTAACGCTGACCGCCGCCGGGCAGCTCATCAATAACGGTCAACTGGTAGCTGGCAACGGCAAGACGGCATTGTCCGGGCAACAGATTGCGATGAATGGGGAAGGTTCCCTGCAGGCGGGTGGGGACGTGAGCCTGACCAGCCTTGGCCATATCACGCTTGATGGCTTTACTGGTACAGCGGGAAACCTGGTGTTAACGGCCACCGGAACGATCCTCAACACCGCCTTGCTGTATGCGGGCCATAATCTCTCGCTGTTTGCCAACCGCATTCATAACCTGCGCGGCGACATACTGGCGGGTAATGACCTGGTGATGCAAAAAAACGCCAGCGGTGATGCCAATACTGAAGTGATTAACACCTCGGGAACGATTGAAACCACGCAGGGTGACATGACCATCAGCACCGGGTACTTGCTCAATCAGCGTGATGGGCTGGAGGTGAAGATCTCGCAGACTAGCGGCGAGCAGGCCATTCCGGGTCTCGGAGAGGCGAGAATCGATGTCGATATCAGCCAGCTGGCTGACGGGACGTACGGCCTGAGCAGCTATTTGGCGTCAAGCGAGTCAGGGGCATGTAACGGTCATGGCGCCTGCAGCTATCACAACTGGAACCAGCTCTATTATGCAATGTACGCCGAATCAGCACAGCAGAAGTTTATCGGCAGCCAGACGCGGACGGAGGTCACCAGCCGGGGCGGGGCAGCACGCCTTGCCGCGGGGAAAAATCTACATATTAGCGCCAGCACGCTGGAGAACGTTGCCAGCCATATTCTGGCAAATGGCGATATCGCGTTAACGGGAAATACGCTCAACAATCAGAGCTGGCAGGCCGGTACCGTCACTGACTGGTATATCTATCAGTACGACCCGCACCGCTATGGCTACAACATTGGCTTTGGCAAGGGCGCCGGCTACGCCGTTGCGCCGGGGGCGCCTTATCCCACGGATGACAATAACTATGAGGATGCGCAGCCCGAACGCTCTACCATTGGTTTTACCCTGGCCGGGCATGAATCCACGGCCGAACAGGGAGAGATTTACCGTTCGGTGATCCAGGCTGGCGGCAACGTCAGCGCCAGTTTCGCCAGCGACATCAGCAACACCAACAGCATCGCTAATGCGGATAAAATAAGCAACACGCTTGTCGCGCCTGACCTGAACACACCTTCAGCGCAACTCACTGACGACAGTGAGAGTCTGCAGTCCCTCGCCGGGGCTGATACCGCCGCGATGACTCGCCCGGACTGGAACGACACAACCGGTAGCGGCAGCCAGACCATCGGCAACGGTACGGCGCTCGTTCAGGAACCGCTGGGCGATAACTATCCACTGCCGTCCGGCATCAACGGCTATTTTGTCACGTCCGACGATCCGGACAGCCCATATCTGATCACGGTCAATCCGAAGCTCAATGGCCTGGGCCAGCTCGATCCGTCGCTGTTTGGCGATCTGTATAAGCTGGCTGGCATGAATCCAGGCAGCGCGCCACGCGAGACGGGCAGCCAGTACACCGATGGCGACTCGTTCCTTGGCTCGTCATATATGCTGGATCGCCTGGGGCTTAACCCTGACAGCGATTATCGTTTTCTGGGCGATGCGGCGTTTGATACTCGGTATGTCAGCAACGTGGTGCTGAACCAGACCGGGTCACGCTATCTTGATGGCCTCGGCTCTGATCTCGATCAGATGCGTTATCTGATGGACAACGCGGCCGACGTGCAGACCTCGCTTGGCCTGACGTTTGGCGTGGCGCTCACCGCCGCACAGGTGGCGGCGCTCAATCGCAGCATTCTGTGGTGGGAGCCCGCAACGCTTAATGGTCGGACCGTGATGGTGCCGAAAGTTTACCTGTCGCCGAAGGATGTTAGCGTCCGGAACGGTAGCGTAATCAGCGGCAATACCGTGCAACTGGCAGGGGGCAATATCAGCAACAGCGGCAGTACGTTGCTGGCGCGAGACGGCCTTGCCATTGACAGCAGTAATAGCTTCAGCAACCTTAACGCCGGACTTATCCGCGCGGATGGCCGTCTTGACCTGAGCGCGTCTGGCGATATCAATAACATTGGTTCGACGATATCGGCGAAAACGCTGCAGCTGGTAAGCACCGGCGGTAGCATCAATAACGTCACCCGCACTGAGCAGTGGCGTGTTGGCGATGACAGCCGCTGGGGCAATATCCAGTTCAGCGGTACCGATAGCGAGCAAACGGCTGCCATTACTGCCAGCGACGGCCTGTATATGGCCGCGGCGAACACGATCAACATAACCGGAGCGACGGTGAGCGCCGGCGGCGATCTGGTGATGGAAGCCGGGAGTAACATCAATATTGCCGCCAACCAGTTCACCGAGAGTCGCAGCCAGTCTGGCTTCTGGGGCCAGAAACACAGTCGTTCCTCATCCACAACGTATCAGAGCAGCAGCATTACGGCGGGCGGTAACGCGATAATGCGGGCGGGCAACGATCTGAACGTGACGGCCAGCGCCATCAATGCGGGTCACACCGCGCAGTTGGTGGCGGCCAATGACCTGAACCTGAACGCGGCGAGTAACGAACAGAGCAGCCGCACGGGCGGCAGCGAAAGCCATCAGAGCGGCGCAGAGCGTAGCACGGTGACCGCAGGCGACAAGGTAACGCTGGTGGCCGGGCGGGATGTGACCAGCCAGGCGGCGGGCATCGCAGCGGAAGGGAATGTCGGTATTCAGGCCGGACGCGATGTGAATCTGCGGGCGGAAGCCACCACCGCAGGCAGTAGTAGTCATAGCGGTAAGAAAACCGTTATCGATGAATCCGTGCGCCAGCAGGGTACCGACATTGCCAGCGGCGGCAGTACGACCATTGTCGCCGGGCGAGACGTCAACGCCGAAGCGGCGCAGGTGACTGCCAGCGGGAATATTGGCGTGGCGGCGGGCCGCGATGTGAACCTGACCACGGCGACGGAAAGTGATTACCACTACAAGGAAGAGACGAAGACCAAAAAGGGGTTCCTGAGTAAGAAAACCACGCATACCATCGAAGAGGAGAGCGCCACCCGTGAAGCCGGTACGCTGTTAAGCGGAGATCAGGTTCAGGTGCTGGCAGAGAATAATCTTCTGCTGCAGGGCTCGGCGGTGGTGGGTGAGGGTGATGTTCAGCTCCACGCAGGTAATAATGTCGATATCACGGCGGCGACCAATACCGATACCGCCTGGCGATTTAAAGAAGAGAAAAAATCCGGCCTGATGGGAACCGGGGGGATCGGGTTCTCCATAGGCAGCAGTAAAACCACGCACGAACTGCGTGAAGCGGGTACCACCCAGAGCCAGAGTGCTTCCACGACGGGAAGTACGGGCGGTAGCGTGGTGATTTCTGCCGGTAAGCAGGCGCATATCGGTGGTTCTGATGTGGTTGCGGGCCGGGATATCCGCATCACCGGCGACAGCGTGGTGATTGACCCCGGGCAGGACACCCGGACAGTCGACGAGAAGTTTGAGCAGAAATCCAGCGGGCTGACGGTGGCCCTGTCAGGCAGCGCAGGCGGTGCGGTGAACAATACGGTTTCCGCCGCGCAGAAGGCGAAAGAGGTCAGTGATGGCCGCCTGAGTGCGCTCCAGGGAACAAAAGCGGCACTTTCCGGTGTCCAGGCCGCCCAGGCCGTCGCGCTGGATGGGGCCAGAGGCGGCAGCGATAAGGACAATAATAATACGATTGGTATCAGCGCGTCGCTGGGTTCGCAGTCCTCTTCCTCCCGGTCACATTCGGAGCAGGTGACGACCAGCGGCAGCACCCTGAATGCCGGAAATAACCTCGCTGTTACGGCAACGGGCGGCGACATCACGGTCGCGGGCGGCCAGATGAAAGCCGGTAAGGATGTCACGCTGGATGCGCTCAGGGATGTGAACCTCATTGCGGCGCAGGATACACAGCAGACTACCGGCAGCAACAAAAGCAGCGGCGGCAGTATTGGCGTCGGCGTGGGGGTGGGCTCCGGCGGAGCCGGTATCAGCATCTCGGCAAACGCCAGCAGCAGCAAAGGGCATGAGAGCGGCAACGGCACCTGGCAGAATGAAACCACGGTGGATGCCGGTCATCAGGTCATCATCAGCAGCGGACGGGATACCACGCTGGCCGGCGCGCAGGTCAGCGGTCACCAGGTGACCGCTGATGTCGGCCGCGACCTGACGATAACCAGTCTTCAGGACAGCGACCACTATGACAGCACACAGAGCAGCCTCAGCGGTGGCCTGGGCTACACCTCCGGCGCCGGGTCGTGGTCGGGAAGCCTGAATGCCAGTCGCGACAAAATGACCAGTGACTGGTCCTCGGTACAGGAGCAGAGCGGGATATTTGCCGGTCAGGGAGGCTTTGATGTCACTGTGGGCAGCCACACGCAGCTGAATGGCGGGGTCATTGCTTCCACAGGAAGCGCAGATAAAAACGGCCTCGATACCGGCACGCTGGGTTTCAGCGATATCCACAACCAGGCGGATTATAAGACGCAGCATCAGGGCGGCGGTATCAGCACCGGGGGCAGCATCGGCTCTCAGTTCGCCGGGAACATGACCAGCGCCCTGCTGGCGGGGGGCGGCAGCAAAGGCCATGCGGAAGGTACGACGCAGGCCGCAGTGGCTGATGGCAGCCTTATCATTCGCGACAGGGAGAATCAGAAGCAGGACGTGGCTGACCTGAGTCGCGACACGGAACACGCCAGCGGCAGTATCGGGCCGATATTTGACAAGGAGAAAGAGCAGCGGCGTCTGCAGGAAGTGCAGCTGACAGGGGAGATTGGCAGCCAGGCGGCAGATATTGCGCGCACGCAGGGGCAAATAAACGCGCTGGAAGCGGCGCGCAAGGTTCATCCGGCAATGTCAGCGGAGCAGCTGAAAGAGACGCAGACGTACAAAGATGAACAGGCGAAATACGGCGCGGGCAGCGATATCCAGCGGGGTATCCAGGCAGCGACTGCAGCGCTGCAGGGACTGGCGGGCGGTGATATCGCCGGGGCGCTGGCGGGGGCATCGGCGCCGGAGCTGGCGAATCTTATCGGTCACGGTTCAGGGCTGAGTGACGGTGCCGCGGTGGTGGCGCACGCTATCCTGGGCGGTGCGGTGGCGGCGCTGCAGGGCAACAGTGCCGCGGCGGGCGCAGCGGGCGCGGCAGCAGGTGAACTGGCCGCAAAGGCAATAGCGGGCATGCTGTACCCGGATGTGACGGATTTGTCCACACTGACAGAAGCACAGAAGCAGACGGTCAGTACGCTGGCCACTATTTCAGCGGGAATGGCAGGCGGTCTGGCCGGGAACAGTACGTCATCAGCGGTGGCGGGCGCGCAGGGCGGTAAGAACGCGGTTGAGAATAACTCGCTCAGCAAGAAAGACAAAATTAACATCTTTGATATCAACCCGATGCTGAAAATCGGGGTTGAGGATGCTGACGGAGAGTTACTGAAAGGCGGTGGCGGGGGGATCTCTAAAGGTGGAAAACCAATAAAATTAGAGGGAGGTTTTTACTCTGTTGACGGCATGAAGATAAGTCAAAGTTATTATGATCGTTTATGGAACCAAGGCCGTTCGGCTCCATTCTTGCAAGCCAAAGAGATATTAAATAGCAATCCCAAAGTTACTTCTGATCCAAGAGGGGCTCCGGGGTACTTTAAGTATGAAAGTAATGGATTAGAGATGATCTATAATCCTACTACCGGGCAAATTGGTCATATTCAGCCAATTAAGAAAAAGTAAGGTGAAGAAATGGATATGTGGTCTGATTTAGAAGAAGAGTTGATACGATATAGAGATATATCTATCTCAATAAAAAGAATTTTGTGTCTTTATGAAAAGGAGTGCCAAACTCTCATTAAACAAATGAAAGGTAAGTCTTTTGATGACGTACAAATGCTTTTTGAAAGACTTTATGATATTCAAGGGGAATTATCTATTGCATTATATAAATATGATTTTATGCTGAGTGATGAGTTACGTAATTTTGTCTATCATTTTGAGAGAGACGATATTTACTCTCGTAAGCATTGGTATCAGAAATTTAATGAAGGCATGACGTGGCCAAATGATGATTAAAATGATCTGGACATACTTACCGAGATCTTCTTGTTAACCGGCAGCCCTTAATCGGTTTAATCACCAGTCTTCACTCTTCCTTACTGACAATTACCGGCGTGTCAGTGTGGAATCCCGCCCCTCCCTGCCAGTTTCTAGGCTGAGGCTGCAGGAATAGTACGTGGTCATTTGGAACAGGCTCTTTAACAGCAGTGGGAAAATGGGGAGCAAAACCGCGTATCGGGATGTTGCGTTCGGTTCAGTGGAATGCACCCGGAAAAGTGGTCGTAACCGTATGATATAAAATAAAAAAATTATGTTTCCGCGGCAGGCTTCGCAACGGATAAAATTATTGTGGAGAATAATTTACTTGGGGGTAGTGAAGATGCGCAGGCGCCATGGTGGCGCCAGCACGGCATTGGTATGGCGAGTTGTTCCGATAACCCAGGCGGGACGGCATGTCAGAAAGCGATAAATGAGCGTAATGCGGTAGGACTTGCGCTGGCAACAGGTGGTGTAGTGTTCTTACCTGGTAGTGCTCAGGCCATGTGGGGTCTTGGTGCAGCCGCAAACGCAGGGATCGGATACTGGGCAGATGGCAGTCTGGATCCAGCAAACGCAGCAATTGCGGGTTGGGTGAACGTACTCAGTATGGGGAATGGCATAGCAGGGACGATCGGCTGGAATGCAGCCGGTGGCGCGCTAACCAATCTTTGACAAGGAGAAGGAGCAGCGGCGCCTGCAGGAAGTGCAGCTGACAGGGGAGATTGGAAGCCAGGCGGCGGATATTGCACGCACGCAGGGGCAAATAAACGCGCTGGAAGCGGCGCGCAAGGTTCATCCGGCAATGTCAGCGGAGCAGCTGAAAGAGACGCAGACGTACAAAGATGAACAGGCGAAATACGGCACGGGCAGCGATATCCAGCGGGGTATCCAGGCAGCGACTGCAGCGCTTCAGGGGCTGGCGGGCGGTGATATCGCCGGGGCGCTGGCAGGGGCGCGCCGGAGCTGGCGAATCTTATCGGTCACGGTTCAGGGCTGAGTGACGGTGCCGCGGTGGTGGCGCACGCCATCCTGGGCGGTGCGGTGGCGGCGCTGCAGGGCAACAGTGCGGCAGCGGGCGCAGCGGGCGCGGCAGCAGGTGAACTGGCCGCAAAGGCAATAGCCGGTATGCTGTATCCGGGCGTGACGGACTTGTCCACGCTGACGGAAGCACAGAAGCAGACGGTCAGTACGCTGGCCACCATTTCAGCAGGGATGGCAGGCGGTCTGGCCGGGGACAGTACGGCGTCAGCGGTGGCGGGCGCGCAGGGCGGGAAGAACGCGGTGGAGAATAACTCGTTGGCGGGCGAACAGGCTCGTGCAACAGTAAAACAGGCTGCTGAATCCCTGAAAAATCAGGTCAGGGACAAGCTTGGCGAGGGTACAACTTCTTCCATCGCGAACGGTATTATCAATGCCCTTGCGGATACCGGCGATGCGGCATTAGGCTCAGCGGATTACGCCGCTGATGCGGTGATGGCGCTGGCCTCCTGTGCGGTCGGCGACAGCTACTGTAATAAAGCGCTGAGCGACCTGTCAGGCAAGAATCAGGCCGTGGCCGACAGTGTCGCCGCTCTGATGAAAAGCGAAACCTGGTCAGCGGTTGTGGATACGGTCAAACAAGCGGCCGGAGGAAATCAGGCGGCGCTGGAAGCCACGGGGGGAATGCTGGCAGGTATTATCCTGCCAGGGAAGAAAGTGCCGGAAATTACCACAGCGCAGACGATAGCAAATTCTGTAGTTGATGCGAAAAAATTTGATTATCTTTTTGGTAAAGCAACAGGTAATAGCCATACGCTGGATCGTACAAATCAACTTGCTCTGGAAATGAAACGATTAGGTGTGGCTGATGATATTAATGGTCATGCGGTTTTGGCTGAGCATTTCACTCAAGCGACAAAAGATTCAAATAACATCGTGAAAAATATACGGATCAATATGGTAGTTTTGAAATCAGGGAATCTTTCTTTATTGGCCCTTCAGGAAAGGCCACAGTGTTTGAAAGTACTTTCGAAGTTATGAAAGACGGCTCTCATCGATTCATTACGACCATACCGAAAAATGGAGTAACTAAGTAATGTTCATAGAAAATAAGCCAGACGAAATTGAGTTGCTTTCATTCTTTGAAAGTGAACCTGTCTCGTTTGAACGAGATAATATCAGTTTTTTATATACTGCAAAAAATAAATGCGGCCTTAGTGTTGACTTTTCATTTAGTGTTGTTGAAGGTTGGATTCAATGCACGGTGAGGTTACATGAAAATGAAATTTTACATAACTCTATCGATGGTGTTAGTTCATTTAGTATAAGGAATGATAATTTAGGTGATTATATTTATGCCGAAATTCTTACAAAAGAATTAATAAATAAGGTTGAAATACGTATAAGACCGGATATAAAAATAAAAAGTAGCTCTGTCATTAGATAACTAAAATCCCGCCCTCTTGAGGCAGGATATTTTTATCTACAGTCAAATCGTAATCAGAAGCAGGACGTGGCTGACCTGAGTCGCGACACGGAACACGCCAGCGGCAGTATCGGGCCGATATTTGACAAGGAGAAGGAGCAGCGGCGCCTGCAGGAAGTGCAGCTGACAGGGGAGATTGGCAGCCAGGCGGCAGATATTGCGCGCACGCAGGGGCAAATAAACGCGCTGGAAGCGTATTGCGCGCACGCAGGGCGAGATAGCAAAACAGAAGGCGATAAAAGACCCTGCAGCCCTGACGGCGGCGGAAGCGAAGCTGAAGGCAGAGGGTAACAGCAGTCCGACGGCAGAACAGATTGCGGACCAGGCGGGTCGTACCGCGATGGCTGCATACGGAACCGGCAGTGACCTGCAGCGGGGTATCCAGGCAGCGACTGCAGCGCTGCAGGGACTGGCGGGCGGTGATATCGCCGGGGCGCTGGCAGGGGCATCGGCGCCGGAGCTGGCGAATCTTATCGGTCACGGTTCAGGGCTGAGTGACGGTGCCGCGGTGGTGGCGCACGCCATCCTGGGCGGTGCGGTGGCGGCGCTGCAGGGCAACAGTGCGGCGGCGGGCGCAGCGGGCGCGGCAGCAGGTGAACTGGCCGCGAAGGCAATAGCGGGCATGCTGTACCCGGATGTGACGGATTTGTCCACACTGACGGAAGCACAGAAGCAGACGGTCAGTACGCTGGCCACTATTTCAGCGGGAATGGCAGGCGGTCTGGCCGGGGACAGTACGGCGTCAGCCGTGGCGGGCGCGCAGGGCGG